>JAGSPQ010000464.1 GCA_018262385.1 Myxococcaceae bacterium
GAGCTCGCTGATGGTGTGCGGCTCGACCTCCAGCGCCCGGCGGGCGGCGTCGAGCGCCTCTTCGCGCCGGCCTCCCAGCGCGAGCACCTCGGCGAGGCGAACCCGCAGGCCCTTCACTCCGGTCGCGTCCTCCTGCAGAGGAATCAACCGGCGCAGCACGATCACCAGGTCGTCCCGGCGTTCGAGCGTGTCGAAGATGTCGCGCAGCGCTTCGAGCGCTCCCTTGTGGCGGGCGTCGCGCTCGAGCGCGGCCTTGAAGAAGGCAATCGCCTCTTCGCCCCGGCCCAGGTGCGCAAACAGCACCCGGCCCATCCGCTCGTTGAGCCGCACCAGCTCGCGCGGGTCGATGGTGACCTTCAGCTTGCCCTCGAGCAGCTCCTTCAGCTCGTCGAAGCGGCCGGCGCGCTCGAGCAGGGTGTCGAGCGCGGCGAACGCCTGGTCGTTGCGCGGGTTCTTGGCCAGCAGCTCGCGGTACAGATCGATCGAGTGGCCGACGTCCGACAGCCCCTCGGACGAGACGCTCGCCATCTTCCCGGTGAGCCGCTCGCGGTCGGGGCCCTGTACGAGCTCGCGCTGCGCCTGCAGCACCTTGTAGAGCTTGTCGTGGGTCTTCGCGGTGTCGTACAGCATCTCGAGGCTGCGCAGCGAAGGCAGGTGCTTCGGATCCAGCTCGAGCAGCCTTTCGAACGCGTTGGCGGCGCGATCGGGGCTGTCGAGCCGCTCGTTCGCCAGCTGTCCCAGCCGGAACAGCAGCGAGATCTTCTCGGCCGGCTCGCGGACCAGGTTCGCGAGCGCGTCGAGCACCTCGGCCTGGGCCGGAGCGTTGTCCAGCTGGCCGTAGAGGCGATCGAGGGCGGGCAGGGCCTTGACGCCCGACTCGGGCATCAGCTCGCGCGCCTTCTCGAAGTACTGCACCGCGCGCTCGGGCTCACCCAGCCGCTGCTCGAGCACCTGCCCCATCTTCAGGCACACGTCGGCCGCGTCCGCGTTGTCGCCGATGCGGGGCAGCTCTTCTTCGTAGGCGCCGACCAGCTCGTCGAAGGTCTTGGCGGCCTCGGCCGCGCTCTCCATCTTCCGGCGCAGGTCCGCGTCGTTCGGGTCTTCCTTGAACGCGCGCCACAGCGCCAGGTAGGCGAGCTCGGGCTCTTCCTGGGCGTCGCGGGCCGAGGCGAGCTCGATCAGCAGGGTCTTGCGCTCGAAGCCGTCGGGCGAGACCCCGACCCGGGACTCGATCAGCTGGGCCAGCTTCGCCATGTCGCCACCGGCCCGGTAGGCGCGCAGCACCACCTCGACCGCCGGCAGGTTCTGCGGCTCGCGGGTGACCAGCGCCTCCATCCGGGCCAGCGCGCCGGCGTGCTTCGGATCGTGCGCCAGCAGCTCGGTGTACAGATCGAGCGCGCCGGGCTTGTCGAGCAGCCGGGTCTCGCGCACCAGGCCCAGCCGGTACTTCAGCTGCAGCTGCACGTCGCCCTGGGTGACCTTCAGCCGCTTGCTCAGCACATCGGCGAACTCCGGCCAGCGCTCCTGCGCCTCGCAGAGCCGATCCATCCGCTCGAGGGCGGCGGGCTCGTCGGGCTTCAGCTCGAGCAGCCGGCGGAAGGTGGTGAGCGCGCCGATCCCGTCCTTGAGCTGCTCTTCCTGCAGCACGCCGATCTGGAACATCAGCGCCGCGCGCCGATTGGAGTCCTCGGCCATCGCCAGCTGGCGCTTGAGCACCTCGATCAGCTCGGGCACCCTGCCCTGCCGGCCGAGCAGCCGGCCGACCTGCTCGAGCGCCTCGGGATCAGTGGGGACCAGCTCCAGCTCCCGCTTCCAGCTCTCCACCGACTCGGCGGTCTCGTCGGTCTGCGCCTGCAGCCGGGCGAGCGCCCGGTAGATGTTCGCGCGCGAGACGTCGATCGACGCCCGCGGGCCGACCTCGCCCAGCAGGGCGATCATCTCGTCGTGGGTGTCGGCCTGGGCGAACAGGCTCAGCGCCAGCTCGAGCGCCTTCTCGTCGTCCGGCAGCTCGCGCAGCGCGCGCGCCGAGGCGAGGAACGCCATCTCGGGGTTCGACATCTGGACGGAGTAGACCTCGGCGACCTTTCGCAGCAGCAGCACCCGCTCTTGCGGGTTGGTCTCGGCCTCGACGCGCGACTCGAGCATCTGCACCAGCTTGAGGTGCTCGCCCTCGCCCGCGAAGACCGGCTCGAGGGTCGCAGCGGCTTCGCCTTTGAGAGGATTGTCGGATCTCGCCATTTCTTCGAGCGCGCCGATCGCCCCCGCGTGAGCGGGCTTGCGGCGCAATACCTCCTGAAACTGGGAAAGTGCGCCGCGGGGGTCGCCCAGGCGGGTCAGCTTCAACCGCCCCAGCCGCACCATCAGCTCGAGCGCCTCTTCGGTGGCGCCCCGCCCTTCGGCGAGCTGGACCTCGCGGCCGATCAGCGCCGCCAGCTCGGGGTAGCGCTCGGTCTCCGAGAGCACCCGGCCGAGGAAGCGGATCGCGTTCGTGTCCTCGGGCTTGCGATCGATGATCTCGGCGTAGCACTGCGCGGCGAGCCCCTTGTCGGTCAGCGTCTCTTCCGCGAGGTTGGCCAGCTCGTAGAGCAGGTTGATCTGGGCGGTGAGGTTGGTCTCGAGCGCGAGCTGCCGGCGCATCACCACCGAGAGCTCTTTGAAGCTGCTGGTCTTGCGATGCAGCCGCGCCAGCGCGTCGAGCACGAAGACGTTCTTCGGGTCGCGCGCGAGCACCTCGTTCCACGCCCGGGCGGCGAGATCCGGCCGCTCGAGGCGATCTCCGTAGAGCACCGCCAGCCGGCGCCACAGCTCTTCGGACAGCTTGTCGTTGCCGCCGCGCTCGAGCTGATCCTCGTAGGCGGCGGCGAGCTCCTCGAACGAGCCGAGATCGGCGGCCAGCCGCTCGAGCTCTTCGCGCGCGGCCGGCTCTTCGGGATCCTCGGTGAAGGCGCGCAGGCGCGAGGCGAACGCGAGCGGCTTTTGCCCGAGCGCTTCGCGCAGCACGGCGATCTCGTTGAGCAGGGTGACCCGCAGGGTGGGATCGCAGACGCCCAGCCGCACGTCGAGCACCTCGACCAGCTTCCGGTGATCGTTGAGCTGGCGGTAGCACGGCTCGAGCATCCGGGCGGCCTCGGGGCGCACCGCCTCGATCAACATCAGCCGTTCGAGCCCGCCGATCGCGTTCTGTTCCAGCGCAGCCAGCTCGAGCACCGCCGCGAAGCTGCGCAGCGCCTCGAGGTGCTGGCCTTCCTTCTCCAGCAGCAACCCCCGCCGCAGGGTGAAGGTCTTGCGGCTCTCGGCGTCGGTGGTCGCGACCGCGAGCTGGTCGAGGACGTCGGCCTGCTCGCTGAAGCGCTTGGCCTTGCCGTAGAGCGCGTCGAGCGCCATCAGCGCCTGCATCGAGCGCTTGAGGGCGAAGGCGGCCTTCCAGGCCTCGATCGACTGGGCGTCATCGCCCGCGCTCTCGTAGGCCTCGGCGGCCTTCACCAGCAGCTCGAGCCGGGCCGTCGGGTCGGCCGCCAGCGCGGCCTGCCTGGCGTAGACCTCGGACAGGCTGCGGGCGTTCTTCGACTTCTCGTAGAGCTTGCCGAGGCTGTCGAGCGCCTGGCGATCCTGGGGCTCGGCTTCCAGCAGGGCCTGCCACACCCGCACCGCGTCGTCCGTCTCGCCCAGCTGCTCGCGCAGCTCGGCCGCCCGGCGCAGCAGGGTCAGCTGCTGGGGGTGGCCCTTGTCGAGCTCGGTGGAGGTGGTCTCGTAGATCTCGGCCAGCTCTTCGAAGCTGCCCGTCTCGCGCGCGAGGCGCTCGAGCTCGGGCTGCACCGACTCGCGGTCGAGCCCATCGGTGAAGGCCTTGAGGGCCGACATGAACGCGGCCTGGGTCTGCCCCAGATCCCGCTCGAGGATCGCGCGGATCTCGGCCGACAGCCGGGCGCGCTCGGCCGCGGGGGCGCCGGCGTACCGGGCTTCGCGCAGCGCGATTCGCCGCTGGTGGTCGCCCGACTGGGCCAGCACCGGGTCGAGCGCCTCCATCGCGACGTTGCTCGAGACGTCTTCGGATCGCGCCCACACCTCGAGCGCGTCGCGCGCACCCGGATGGGCGGCGTCCTCGGTGAGGATCTGCCGGTACAGCTGCAGCGCGCCGGGGGGATCGTTGAGCTTGCCCTGGCGCAGCTGGGCGAGCCGGAACCCGAGCTCGCGGCCGGCGGGGCTCTGCCCTTCCTGGTTGCGGCGAAGCTCGAGCGCGAAGGCCAGCTCATTGGGGCGGTCGACCAGGGTGTAGAGCCGATCGAGCGCGGCGGCGGCGTCCTTGGCGAGCGCGTCGCGCTGGGCGATCTGCCGCCAGTTGGCCGCAGCCCGCTCGGGATCGTTGAGCTTCTGCTCGGACAACAGGGCGGCCTCGCGATCGAGGACGTTCTTCTCGGCGGGATCCGCCTCGATCGTCGCCAGCCGCTCGGTGACGGCGACCAGGTCGGACCACTCTTCGCGGGCACGGTGCAGCCGCTGCAGCGCCTTGAGCGCCT
>JAGSPQ010000019.1 GCA_018262385.1 Myxococcaceae bacterium
CTTCATCCTCCTGTCGATGACGGGCCTGGCGACGTTCGGGATCCTCAACGTCAACGCTCCCAACTACGGAGCGGCCGCGGGTGCCGGCGACGACAGCCAGGACAAGCCGCCGCTGCTGCTGACGGTCGCGATCTCCCCCCGGGGCTTCTACCTGGCGGCCACCGGTGGCGTGCTGCCGGGCGCGGAAGGCGCGGTCGCGGCGGCCCCCGGCGAGGGGGTGCCGACGGTGGCCAAGCTGGCCGACGGCGCGTTCGACTACCCCGCGCTCAACAACAAGATGAAAGAGATCAAGACCGCGTTCCCCACCGAGTCGAAGGTGATCATCGCGGCCGACAAGGACATTCAGTACGAGGTGCTGGTGATGACGATGGACGCGCTGCGCGAGACCAGCGATCACAAGCTCCTCTTCCCCGACGTCACCCTGGGTTCCTTCTAAGTGACCGGCAAGACCGCCAATCCCGCGATCGACGAAGAGGCGCTCGAAGACCTCCAGCGGATGCGCTTTCGCAAGGCGGTCGCGCGCAAGAAGCGCAAGGAACGCGAGGCCGAAGGCGAGATCAAGGAACTGAACATCACCGCGATGATGGACATCATGACCATCATCCTCGTCTTCCTGATCAAGTCGTACGCGACGAGCTCGATCACCACCACCAGCTCCGAAGACATCCGGCCGCCGATCTCGACCACCCGGCTGACTCCCAAGGACACCATCTCGGTCACCATCACCAGCAAGCACATCCTGGTCGGGGACAAGAAGTTCGCCACCCTCTTGAACGGCGAAGTTCAGAAGCAGGATCTTTCCGGCCGGCTGATCGTCCCGGTCGACCAGGCGCTGAAGAAGCAGGTCGAGAAGCTCAAGTACATCGCCGAGCGCAACCCTGGCGCTCCGTTTACCCATGAGCTGACGGTGATTGGCGACAAGCGCGTTCCGTACGATCTGTTGCTCACGGTGCTGTACACCGCGGGCCAGAACGAGCTCGAGAACTACCGCTTCGTCGTCGTGCAGAAGGATTAGTTCAGGTGTCGAAGCAGATCACGGTCATCGGTGGCGGTCTCGCCGGCTGTGAGTGCGCATTTCAGCTCGCTCGACTCGGGCATCAGGTGGTGCTGCGCGAGCAGAAGCCGATCAAGCGCTCGGCCGCCCACCAGAGCGACACCCTCGCCGAGCTGGTCTGCAGCAACTCGATGCGCTCCGATGATCCCACCTCGGCGATCGGGATGCTCCACGCCGAGCTGCGCCGGGTCGGCAGCCTGATCCTCGGAGCCGCCGACGCCCACCGGGTCCCCGCCGGCGGAGCGCTGGCGGTCGAGCGTGCCCTGTTCGCCGCCGAGGTGAGCTCGCGGCTGCTGCAGTCGGGCCAGGTTCAGCTGGTCGCCGGCGAGGTGACTCAGATCCCCGAAGGGACAGTGGTGATCGCCACCGGGCCGCTGACCTCGGCCGCCCTCACCGATCAGCTGGCGAAGTTCACCGGCGAGAAGCTCTATTTCTACGACGCGATCGCGCCGATCGTCTCGGCCGACTCGGTCGACGAGACGATCGCCTTCCGGCAGAGCCGCTACGGCAAGGGCGGGGGAGACGACTACCTCAACCTGCCGATGGAGAAGGACGAGTACCTGGCCTTCGTCGCCGCGCTCAAGGCCGGCACCAAGGTCAAGCCGCACGAGTTCGAAGAACCGAAGTACTTCGAAGGCTGTCTGCCAATTGAAGTGATGGCCGAACGCGGAGACGAGGTCTTGTCGCACGGGCCGATGAAGCCGGTGGGGTTGTCCGACCCGCGCACCGGCCGCCGGCCCTGGGCGGTGGTGCAGCTGCGCCACGAAGATCGCGCCGGCACCGCCTACAACCTGGTCGGGTTCCAGACCCGGCTCAGCTGGCCCGAGCAGAAGCGGATCTTCGCCACCATTCCGGGGCTGAAGGACGCCGAGTGGCTGCGGATGGGGCAGATCCACCGCAACACCTTCATCGACTCGCCCCGGCTGCTCGAGCGCGATCTGTCGCTCAAGGCCGAGCCGCGGCTGTTCTTCGCCGGGCAGATCTCGGGCGTCGAGGGCTACGTCGAGTCGGCCGCCTGCGGCTACCTGGTCGCGCTCGCGCTGCACGCGCGGCTCACCGGCACCCAATTCGTCCCTCCTCCGGGCACCACCGCGCTCGGCGCGCTCTACCGCCACGTCACCGGCGAGGCGCACCCCGAGGGCGCGGCCTACCAGCCGACCAACGTGGTCTACGCGCTCTTCCCGCCGCTGCCGGGGCGGGTGAAGAAGCAGGACAAGCGCGCCGCCTACGCGGCCCGCTCGACGGCGGACTTCGATCTGTGGGCCGCCCAGGCGCCCCACCCGGTGGCGGCGGCGGTGCCCCCGGTTCCCCAGGCGGCTGAGGTGACGGCGTGAGACTGGTGCTCGGTGTGGCGGTGGCGGTGCTCGCGGTCGGCTGCAAGAACAAGAGCGCAGACGAGCCGGCCGGCGGGGTGAGCGGCTCGCGGGTGAGCCTCAACAAGGTGATGAAGGGCGAGGCCGGGGTCGGCAGCCTGGGCGTCAAGCGGGTCGGCGGGATCGGCATCGATCTGCGCGCGACCGCCGACGGGCAGCACCTCACCTGGCTGCTCGACGCCGAGAAGCCGCGGCTCGACGGCCTGCCTCCTCCGATGCGGGTCGGCGTGCTGTGGGCGGTGCCGGCCAGGGGCGGCGACTCGCGCAAGCTGGGCAATGGCGTCACCAACATGCCGGGCGGCTACCTGTTCAGCGCCGACGGGCGGTGGGTGCTGTTCCTCGCCGGCTACAACCCCGCCGAGCAGAGCGGCGAGCTGCGGGTGGCGGATCTTTCGGATCCCGCCTCGGCCCCCGAGCGGCTGGGCGGGCGGGTCACCTACATGCTCGCCAGCCCCGACTCGAAGCAGATCGCCTTCGTCGACGAGGGCATGCTGCGCACCGGCCCGCTGCCGAAGGGGCCGTTTCGGGAAGTGGCGGGCGAGGTGGCGACGGCCGAGTTCTCGCCCGACTCGTCGACCCTCTACTTCCGGCGGCGGGTCGCCAACGCCGGCGGGCTGTACCAGGTGCCGCTGCACGAGGTCGGCAAGGCGCCGCGGAAGATCGCCGACCAGGTGGGCGACTTCCGCCTCACCCCCGACGGGAAGACGGTGGCGTACGCGGCGCGGCCCTCGGCCGGCAGCTCGAGCTACGAGCTGTTCGTCGCCGACACCGGCACGCTCAAGCCCAGGCAGCTGGCGCGCAACGTGATCGCCTTCCGCTTCTCGCCCGACGGGAAGCTGATCGCCCACAACGAGGGGCTCTCGCCCGAGGATCCCGGCGATCTCTTCGTCGGCCCCTACGGCGGCGGCGGCGCGGAGCCGAAGGCGCTGGGCGCGAAGGTGAAGGACTTCCAGTTCTCGCCCGACTCGAAGTCGATCGCGTTTCGCGAGGGCTACAGCGACAACGAGGGAGATCTCGCGGTCGCGGTGATCGGCAGCGCGCAGCCGGCGAAGAAGATCTCGCGCCGGGTCCGCAGCTACAGCTGGAGCGACGACAACCTGAAGATCGCCTTCACCATCCGGGTGGTGAAGCCGATCACCTCGGTGGACCTGGTGGTGTGGCGGGTGGGGGACGAAGAGGCGACCAAGATCAAGCAGTGGGTCTACGACTACGACTTCACTCCCCAGTCCGACCGGCTGCTGTTCCGCACCGACTGCAGCCGCGAAGGGCGCTCGTGCGATCTGCTCGCGCTCGACCTGAAGGATCTGAAGCTCCCGCCGAAGAAGCTGGTCGAGGCGATGAGCGCCTTCAAGATTTCCGAGAGCGGCGAGCGGGTGCTGATCACCTACTCGCGCGCCCAGACCGGGGACTTCTACGACGTGGCGGTGTTCAACCTGAAGAGCAACGAGCGCAAGACGCTCGAGCAGTTCATTCGCCTGCCCGCGATGTTCCTCGACAAGGACGGGACGAAGGTCGCCTACGTCGTCGCCGAGCAGAACAAGTCGGGCGTGTACGTCGCCGACCAGGTGCCCTGAGTCGCCCGAAGGCGTCGACGGTGGGTGCACCTTACCCAGGGGTGTCCGATTCGGACCCGGGCGAGCCGTCCTCGGGCTCTTGCATTCCCTTGCCGTCCGGTTGGGGCGACGAAATGCCCCCGGGCGTCAAGGACCGCAGGTGAGCCATCGGGCGACAATGGGCGACTGAGCCGACGTTCGGCCGTACATGGGTGCGCCGGTCTGCAGAGGTCCGCCGAGGGGAAGAGCCCCGTGGGGGGCGAAAGTTTATTTCGCACCCCGCATGCCCCTCGGCTCCCCCCGCTGGCTTGCGTGCGCGCGTCGCACCTGGTCGGCCAGCCCGAGCTCGGCCGCCGCGCCGGCGAGCAGCTCCCAGAATCCGGGCGGAGCGGGGTGCAGCGCCACCGCCTGCGCCAGCGCGTCCCAGGCCCCGGTCAAGGCGCGCTGCTCGAGCAGCTCTTCGAACTGTCCGAGGTCGTGGTGCGGCCCGAGCAGTGCGCAGGCCTGCCCAAGCAGCCGCGGCGCCAGGTCCACCCCGAACTCGAGCTCGTCGTCCTCAGGCATCCGCTGAACTCGACCCCGTGGAAAGGCGGGCCTACGATCCACCCGCGATGGAAGACGCGCACGTTACCGGCTTTCTGCGGCACCTCGAGATCGGCCGCGCCGCCTCGAAGCACACCCTCGCCGCGTACGCCGGCGATCTGCGCGCCTTCGCCGCCTACCTCGAGCCGCAGAAGATCGAGCTGCTCAAGGCCACCCACCTCCACGTCCGCGGCTTCCTCGGGGTCCAGGCGGTCGACCACGCCGCCACCTCGCGCGCCCGGCGGCTCGCCGCGCTCAAGGCGTTCTACGGCTACCTGGTGCGCCGCAAGGTGCTCGACGCCAACCCGGCGGCGCGGACCAGGACCCCGAAGCTGCCCCAGCGGCTGCCGCGGGCGGTGCCGGTGGACGAGACCTTCGCCCTGATGGACGCGCCCGATCTCGAGCGGCTGCTCGGCCTGCGGGACAAGGCGATCCTCGAGGTCCTCTACGGCGGCGGGCTGCGCGTCAGCGAGCTGGTCGGCCTGAACCTCGACTCGCTCGATCGCACCAACGGCGTGGTCCGGGTGCTGGGCAAGGGGCAGAAGGAGCGGCTGTGCCCGCTCCATCCCACCGCGCTGGAGGCGATCGCCCTCTGGGTCGCCCGGCGCGGCGAGCTGCTCGCCAGGCCGCACCAGGGGCAGGATCCGACCGCGCTGTTCCTGAACCACCGCGGCGGCCGGCTCACCACCCGCAGCATCGGCCGCCACCTCGACGCCTACGTCCTCAAGCTGGGGCTCGAGCGCAAGCTGTCCCCCCACGCGCTGCGCCACTCGTTCGCCACCCACCTGCTCGCCGGCGGCGCCGACATCCGCGTCATCCAGGAGCTGCTGGGCCACGCGAGCCTGTCGACCACCCAGCGCTACACCCACGTCGGCTTCGAGCAGCTGCAGCAGGTCTATGACAAAGCGCACCCCCGGGCCTGACCCCTTCAACAACCCGTTCTCGAAGGTGAAGCTGGCCGAGCCGAAGAAGGCCGAGCCGAGCAAGCCGGTGGCCCCTCCGCCGCCGCGCAAAGAGAAGCCGGTCGCGCTCGACGCCGAGGCGGCGCTGTTCCTCGAGGCGATGGGCGAGGTCCTCCCGACCAAAGCCGACAAGAAGCACGCCGCGCCCGCCCCGGGCGCCCGCCTCGATCCGGTGAAGGTCGCCCAGGAGGAGTCCGAGTCGCTCGCCCAGCTGGCCGAGCTGGTCTCGACCGAGGGCCCGTTCGAGGTGACCGACTCGGGTGACCGGCTCGAGGGCCGAGTCCGCGGCTTCGATGCCCAGGTGCTGAAGCGACTTCGCACCGGCGGCTTTCGCCTCGAGGGCACGCTCGATCTGCACGGGCACACCAGGGACAAGGCGCAGGCCGCGCTCGAGCCGTTCATCACCCAGGCCCGGCGCGCAGGGCAGCGCTGCGTCCTGGTGATCACCGGCAAGGGGCTCAACAGCGCCGATCAACAACCGGTGCTGCGCGCCAGCCTGCAGCAGTGGCTGACCCAGGGCCGCCTCGCCCGGCACGTGCTCGCCTTCTGCTCGGCGCAGCCCGCCGACGGGGGCTCCGGCGCCGTCTACGTGCTGCTGCGGCGCTGAATCCGGCTGCGAATGATTGGCACAAGCGGCGTTCTCCCGGTGGCCTGCTCGGGCGCTCGGTCTTCGTGCCGCTGTGCCGGTGAGCTGTTAGAAGCCCCCGCATGTTCCATGGCACGACGATTGTGTGCGTTCGCCGCGACGGAAAGACGGTGATCGGCAGCGATGGGCAGGTCACCCTCGACAAGACGGTGATGAAGGGCAACGCGCGCAAGGTGCGCCGGCTGGGGGAGGGGCAGGTGATCGCCGGCTTCGCGGGCGGCACCTCGGACGCCTTCACCCTGTTCGAGCGCTTCGAAGCCAAGCTCAAGGAGCACCGCAAGAACCTGACCCGGGCCTGCGTCGAGCTCGGCAAGGACTGGCGCACCGATCGCTACCTGCGCAAGCTCGAGGCGCTGCTGATCGTCGCCGACACCGCCAACACCTTCATCCTCTCGGGCTCGGGCGACGTGATCGAGCCGGAGCACGACATCGCCGCGGTCGGCTCGGGAGGCAGCTACGCGCTCGCCGCCGCCCGCGCGCTCACCCAGCACTCGACCCTCACCGCGCGGCAGATCACCGAAGAGTCGCTGAAGATCGCCGCCGACATCTGCATCTACACCAACACCAATTTCAGCTTCGAGGAGTTGTAGATGCCGAGCTCATTCACTCCTCGCGAGATCGTCGGTGAGCTCGACCGCTACATCATCGGCCAGACCGCGGCCAAGCGGGCGGTCGCGATCGCGCTGCGCAACCGCTGGCGCCGGCAGCAGGTCGGCGCCGACATGCGGGACGAGATCTACCCGAAGAACATCATCATGATCGGCCCCACCGGAGTGGGGAAGACCGAGATCGCCCGCCGGCTCGCCAGGCTGGCCCAGGCGCCCTTCGTGAAAGTCGAAGCGAGCAAGTTCACCGAGGTCGGCTACGTCGGCCGCGACGTCGAATCGATGGTGCGCGACCTGGCCGAGAACGCGATCGCGCTGGTGCGCGAGGAAGAGACCGAGAAGGTCCGCGCCCGCGCCGCCGAGGCCGCCGAAGATCGGCTGGTGGCGATCCTCGCTGGCGCTGCTCCCAAGCCGGCCGGGCAGAGCTTCGGGTTCGCCGCGCCGCCGCCGCCCCCCCGGCTGTCGGACTCCGAGCGCGAGAAGCTGCGCGCCCAGCTGCGCGCGGGCACCCTCGACGACCAGTACGTCGAGATCGAGATCAGCGACAGCGGCGGGATGACCTTCCTCAAGAACTTCTCGGGGCAGGGGATGGAGGAGGTCGGGGTCAACCTCCAGGACCTCTTCAAGACGATGCCCGGCTTCGGCGGCAAGAGCCGCAAGCGCCAGGCGAAGGTCCCCGAGGCGCTCAAGCTGCTCGAGCAGGAAGAGGCCGCCAAGCTGGTCGATCAGGATCGGGTCAACCGCGAGGCGATGTTGCGGGCCGAGCACCACGGGATCATCTTCCTCGACGAGATCGACAAGATCTGCAGCCGCGACGGCGCCAAGGGCTCGGGCGGCCCGGACGTCTCGCGCGAGGGCGTGCAGCGCGACCTGCTGCCGATCGTCGAAGGCAGCACGGTGAACACCAAGTACGGCACGGTGAAGACCGACCACGTGCTGTTCATCGCCGCCGGCGCCTTCCACGTCAGCAAGCCGTCGGATCTGATCCCCGAGCTGCAGGGCCGCTTCCCGATTCGGGTCGAGCTCGAGCCGCTCACCGGCGACGACCTGGTGCGGATCCTCAAGGAACCGAAGAACTCGCTGCTCAAGCAGTACACCGCGCTGCTCGCCACCGAGGGGATCCGGCTCAACTTCACCGAGGAGGCGATCAACGAACTGGCCCGCCTCGCCCAGGTGGTCAACGATCGCTCGCAGAACATCGGCGCCCGCCGCCTGCACACCGTGCTCGAGCGGCTGCTCGACGAGGTCAGCTTCGGCGCGACCGAGCTGACGAACAAAGACGTCACCATCGATCCGGCCTACGTCCGCGAGCGGCTGGGCGAGCTGGTCAAAGACGAGGACCTCTCGAAGTACATTCTCTGAAGCGCCACCCGACCGGACCGACATGACCAGGAACGAAGAGATCATCGAGCGAGCCAAGAAGCGCCTGCTGCAGAACTACAAGCAGCAGCCAATCGTGCTGGTCCGCGGCGAGGCGTGCACCGTCTGGGACGCGGACGGCAAGGCCTACCTCGACCTGCTCGGCGGCATCGCCACCTGCGCACTCGGCCACTGCCACCCCCAGATCGTGGCCGCGGCGAAGAAGCAGATGGATACCCTCTGGCACGTCTCGAACGTCTTCTACTCCGAGCCGCAGATCGCGCTCGCCGAGCGGCTCACCACCTCGTCCGGGCTCCCCGGGGCCCGCGCCTTCTTCTGCAACTCGGGCGCGGAGGCCAACGAGGCGCTGATCAAGCTCGCCCGCCGCGCCCAGGTCGATCGCGGCTTCACCGATCGCTACGAGCTGCTGACCTTCGAGTCGTCCTTCCACGGACGCACGTTGGCGACGCTCACTGCCACCGCCCAGCCGAAATACCAGGCGGGCTTCGAGCCGCTGCCCCAGGGCTTCCGGCACGTGCCGTACGGCGACCTCGACGCGGTGAGAAGGGCGATCGGCCCTCACACCGGCGCGATCCTGGTCGAGCCGATTCAGGGGGAGGGAGGGGTGCGGGTCGCTCCGCCGGGGTTCCTCAAGGGCCTGCGGGCGCTGTGCGACGAGAAGGGGCTGCTGCTGCTGATCGACGAGGTGCAGACCGGCTTCGGCCGCACCGGGAAGACCTACGCCTTCCAGCACGAAGGGATCATCCCCGACGCGTTTTCGCTCGCCAAGTCGCTGGGCAACGGCCTGCCGATCGGCGCGATGGTCTGCACCGATGCCGCGTCGAAGGCGCTGCCCTCGGGCACCCATGGCTCGACCTTCGGCGGCAACCTGGTCGCCGCCGCCGCGGCCTGCGTCGCCTTCGACCTCGCCTGCAGCGAAGAGGCGATGGCGATCACCGTTCGCAAGTCGGCCCGGATGTTCGAGCTGGCGCGGGCAGTCCAGGCCCGTCATCCCACCCGGGTGAAGGACGTTCGCGGCAAGGGCCTGCTGATGGGGATCGAGATCGACGGCGGCGCTGCCGACGTGGTCGCCCGCTGCAGGGACAACGGCCTGCTGGTCAACCTCGCCGGCGAGAAGACCGCAAGGTTTGCGCCGGCGTTCGTGGCCACCGAGGAGCAGTTGGTGCAGGGATTGTCGCTCTTCGAGAGGTCGCTCTAGACTCCCGCCATGCTTTTGATGTGGGGGGTCCCCTGGCGACGGATGTGATTACCGGGTTGGGCTCGAAGTCCGACTTCATCGCGGCGGTGCCGCAGGTCGACGTGCGGCGGCTGGCGCTCACCCCGGAAGAGGCGGCGCTGTTCTCGCTGGTCGGGCGGGCGAGCCAGATCAGCGAGGTGATCGAACGCAGCAACCTCGCCGAGCCGCGGGCGATCGCCGGCCTGCTCTCGCTTCGGGCCAAGGGGGCGATCGTCCCCGCCCGGGTGCAAAAAGGCGTCGCCAGCAGCTTCGACGCGGCGCTCCAGGAGCAGGTGGACCTCGACGAGAACCGCAAGCGCGAGATCCTCGACTTCGAGGCCAAGCTGCCCGGGCTCAACTTCTTCCAGCTGCTCGGGGTGGCCAACCTGGCCAGCCCCGACGAGGCGCGGAAGTCCTTCCACGAGCTGGCGCGACGGTTTCACCCCGATCGCTTCTACGGCAAGAACCTCGGCAGCTTCCGGGGCCGGGTCGAGAACATCTTTCGCAAGCTCACCGAGGCCAACGAGGTGCTCGGAGACCACCAGCGTCGCACCGCCTACCTCGCCGCCCACCCCGAGCTGGTCGACGTGCCGGAGCCGGTCGCCCCGGCTGCCGGCGAGGCCGCCCCCCGCCAGCGCACTGCGGTCGATGACCAGCGGGACGCCGAGCGCCGGGCCCGCCTCACCCGGCACCCCTACCTGGCGCGGACCTCGAAGGTGAACGATCTGCTCAAGCACGCCCGGGAGTCCCTGGCCAAGAACGAGCCCAGCCTGGCGTTCAACGATCTGAGCCTCGCCGCGCGGCTCGACGACAAGAACGCCGAGGTGAAGGCGTTGATGGTCGAGGTACGCAAGAAGCACGAGAGCGCCCGCGGCGAGCAAGAGCTGAAGAAGGGCAAAGAGCTGCTGGAGTCCGGCGACCAACGCGGCGCGTTAAGCGCCTTTCGCACCGCCGCCAGCGTCGACGGCAGCAACCCGGAGGCCAACTACCTCACCGCCAAGCTGATCCTGGCGACCAACGGGGACCTCAAGGAGGCCAGCAGCTTCGCCCAGCGGGCGGTCGACGCCCAGCAGACCAGCGCGCTCTACCGGGAGTTGTACGGGAGGATCCTCGAGCTGGCGGGGATGAAGGCGCTGGCCAAGAAGCAATTCGAGGAGCTGCTGAAGCAGGATCCACAGAACGCCGAGGCGAAAAAGCAGCTCAAGCGCCGATGGCCGTTCTAACCTTGGACACAAATGGCAGACCGTGAGCCCGTGATCGGGATCGACCTGGGCACCACCAACAGCGTGGTGGCCACGGTGCAAAACAACCAACCCGTTGTAATCAAGAATCGAACCGGAACGAATCTGACCCCCTCGGTGCTGGCGGTCTCGAAGACCGGCAAGCGTCTGGTGGGGCAGATCGCGAAGCGGCAGGCGATCACCAACCCGCAGGACACCATCTACGCCAGCAAGCGCCTCATCGGCCGGAAGTTCTCGAGCCAGCAGGTGCAGGACGCGATGAAGGTCCTCTCGTACCAGGTGGTCTGCGGCGAGCACGACGACCTCAAGATCCGCATGGGCGGCAAGGACGTCTCGCTGCCCGAGCTGGCCGGGATGGTGCTCCACGAGCTGAAGCTGGACGCCGAGGCGCACTTTGGCCAGCCGGTGACCAAGGCGGTGATCACCGTCCCCGCCTACTTCAACGACGGCCAGCGGCAGGCGACCAAGGACGCCGGGCGGATCGCCGGCCTCGACGTGCTGCGGATCGTGAACGAGCCGACCGCGGCGGCGCTGGCCTACGGGTTCGGCAAGTCGGTCAACGGCAAGATCGCGGTCTTCGATCTGGGCGGAGGCACCTTCGACATCTCGGTGCTCGAGATCGGCAACGGCGTCTTCGACGTGATCGCCACCGGCGGCGATACCTACCTGGGGGGCGAGGACTTCGACAACCGGATCATCGAGCACCTGGTCTACGGGTTCGCGAAGGAGCACGGCGTCGATCTGCGCAAAGACCGGATGGCGCTGCAGCGGCTGAAGGACGCCGCCGAGAAGGCGAAGATCGAGCTGTCGAGCGCGAAGGAAGCGCAGGTGAACCTGCCGTTCATCTGCACCCCCCCCGGGG
>JAGSPQ010000465.1 GCA_018262385.1 Myxococcaceae bacterium
CAGCGCGCTGGTGAGCATCGAGGCGGCCCACTCCGGGTTGTGGGTCGACATCACCCACTCCACCCGCGAGCAGGTGACGATCTTCACCATCCCCTGCACGTGGCCGCCCTCGACCAGCTGCGCGCTGGGCGAGGAGTCCCCCTCGTCGACCTGGTGCAGCCGCGCCCGCATGCGGGTGGGCACGTCGCGAAAGCTCGCTCCGACGATGGCGAGGGGAAGGCTCATTTGCCCCTGGCGACCTCGTCGCACAGCGCGGCCACCGACTCGACCGGGGTCTCGGGGAGGATCCCGTGCCCGAGGTTGAGGATGTTGCGGGTGCTCTTGTGCTTGCCCATCTCGTCCAGCAGCGCGCGGGTCGCCGAGCGCACCACCTGCGGAGAGCTGAACAGCAGGATCGGGTCGATGTTTCCCTGCAGCAGGTGGTTGGGGTAGGCGGCGCGCGCCTCGGCCCAGGGGGTGCGCCAGTCGAGGCTGAACCCGTCGACGCCCGACTCGCCCAGCACCGGCAGCAGGTGGTGGCCGCCGCGGACGAACAGCAGGGTGCGCCGGCCCTTGGCCTTCATCGCGGTGGTGATCCGCTGCAGCGCGGGGATGGCGAAGCGCACGTACTCCTCGCGCGACAACAGCCCGCCCCAGGTGTCGAACAGCTGCACCAGGTCGGCGCCCGCGTCGCACTCGGCCTCCAGCAGCCCGATCACCACGTCGGCGATCGTCGCCAGCGCCTTCTCGGCCAGCTTCGGCTCGTTGTGGAGCATCGTGCGGGCGTGCTTGAAGTCGTCGCTGCCGCCGCCCTCGACGCTGTAGGCGAACAACGTGAACGGAGCGCCGGCGAAGCCGATCAGCCCGTGCGAGCCGTTGAGGGTCTTCGCCAGGTGGGCGACTGCCTTGGGGACGTAGCTCAGCCGCTCCTGCACCCCGTCGACCTTCCAGGCGGCGAGATCGGCCGCCGAGCGCATCGGGCGGGACATCAGCGGGCCCTCGCCCTTGCCGAAGGTGACTCCGAGCCCGAGCGCTTCGGGCACCACCAGGATGTCGCTGAAGACGATCGCCGCGTCGATCTCGAACTTCTGCAGCGGCTCGAGGGCGACCGAGGTCGACAGCTCGGGGTTCTGGCAGACGTCCCAGAAGCCGTGCTTCAGCCGGGTGGCGCGGTATTCGGGAAGGTACCGGCCGGCCTGGCGCATCAGCCACACCGGGGGGCGGTCGACCGGCTCTCCGGCGACGGCGGCGAGAAATCGGGCTCGGCGGGTCATCTTCTGCATGGTCCCTTCATCGCCCAGGACGGGCGGTCGTTCGTCACCGATCTGTCACCCCCGCCTGCGGGGCGAGGCGATCTCTGCGCTGATCTGATCCGAGGTGACTCCCCGGTCTCAGCTGAGCCTGGCCAGCGGCTGGGTTCTGACCCGCGCCCAGCCCGACGCCGACGCGGACGCCGCCGCCTTGCGCGCAGTGGGGATAACCGCCCGGGCGGTTGCGTGCATCGAGCGGGTGGCGCTGGGCTGGCCCGACTGGCGCACCGCCGCCCAGCGGCAGGTGGTGCTGATCAGCAGCCCGTTCTCGGCCACCCAGCTGGCCCAGGCCTGGCCGACGCTGCCCACTCCGCGCCCGACGGTGGCGGCGATGGCGCCGCTGACCGCGCTCAAGCTGCAGGAGCAGGGGATCCCGGTCGAGATCCGCGCCGAGGGTGGGGTGGTCGCGCTCGCCACCGCGTTGCAGGCCTGGCACCAACAGCACCCCGGCTCGCTGGCGGTGCTGTATCCGACCAGCGACGCCGGCGCGCGCCAGCCCGAGCAGGAACAGGCGCTGGCGCTGCTGAGATCTTTCGCCACCGTCGATCGGGTCCCGGTCTACGCCACCCGCGCCCCGGCCGGCCTGGACGCCGCGCTCGCCGCGCTGGAGCCGGGGCTGGGCTACGTCTTCATGAGCCCCTCGGCGGTCGAGAACGCGCTGGCATCTTTCTCCCGCCGGGAGCAAACCCTGTTCGCCGCCGCCGTCGCCTGCATCGGGCAGTCGACCCACCGGCGCTTTCTCGAGCTGGCCGTTGTTCCAGCGCCGACCCACCACTCAACGTTCAGCGCGTTCCTCGAGGCGCTGGTCAGGGAGAAGACGACGTGAAGATTCCCGTTCGCATGCGCCGGTTGCGCCGGAACCCCGGCATCCGCCGGCTGATGGAAGAGACGTCGTTCGAGCCGCGCAACCTGGTCCAGCCGTACTTCGTCGTCCCCGGCACCGGGATCTTGAAAGAGGTGAAGCCCGGCTACGGCCTGTGGCACGTCAGCGCCGACAAGCTGCTCGAAGAGGTCCAGCCGCTGGCCAAGGCGGGGGTGGGCGGGGTGATGCTGTTCGGCGTCCCCGACGAGAAGAGCGACGATCCGAAGCGGCTGAGCGCGCAGCTGGCGCCGCTGACCGACGGGATCAAGCGGCTCAAAGACGCGCTGCCGACCCTGCCGCTGTTCGCCGACTGCTGCCTGTGCTCGTTCACCACCCACGGCCACTGCGGGGTGGTGGAAGGCGATCAGATCGTCAACGACAAGAGCGTCGAGCTGCTCAGCCACTTCGCGGTGCTGCTCGGCCAGGCCGGGGTCGACTTCGTCTCGCCTTCCGACATGATGGACGGCCGGGTGGCGGCGATGCGCGCCGCCCTCGATGGCGAGGGGCTCACTTCGGTCAGCATCCTCTCCTACGCGGTGAAGATGGCGTCTGCCTTCTACGGCCCCTTCCGCGACGCGGCCCACAGCGCGCCGTCGTTCGGCGATCGGGCCAGCTACCAGCAGCCGGCCAACAACCGCCGCGAGGCGCTGCGCGAGGTCGATCTCGACGTGGCCGAGGGGGCCGACGCGCTGCTGATCAAGCCGGCGATGACCAACCTCGACCTGATCCGCGACGCCCGCGAGCGGTGTGATCTGCCCCTGTTTGCCTACCAGGTGTCGGGGGAGTACGCGATGATCCGCGCCGCCGCCGACGCCGGGCTGATGGACTTCGAGCGGGCGATCCGCGAGTCGATCACCTCCATCCGCCGGGCAGGCGCGGACGTGGTGGTCAGCTACTACGCGCGACCGTTATTGCGCCGGTAGGCGAAAACATTTCGCCGGGAACGTGATTGCGTTTGGGGTTGTTTGCTTTCAAAATTACGACGTGCGGGCCGCCATCGACCTGCACGGGGGGTAGAACATGATCGAGATTTTCAAAGAACGCAGGCTGTACAGCTATTCGCAAGCGCGGTGTCACGAGCGCTACCCGGCCCAGTTCCCGGTGCTGGTGAAGTGCGGTGAGTACCGGCTGTTCGACGAAGTGCGCGACGTGTCGGAAGGCGGAATCGGAGTCGCCACCCTCCATCCGATGCCCCCGATGAGCCTGGTCAAGGTCAGGCTCGAGGCCCCCCACGAGCGGGAGCCGATCGAGGTGATGGGCCGGGTGATGTGGAGCAAGCCGGGCGCGATGGGCATCCGGTTCGAGCAGTCGGACGTGCGGTTGTTTGGCGCCGTGGATCGGATCGCCAAAGACCTGCAGCGCATCTGAGCCGCCGCGCTATAAGGCGCGGGCTTGAAGCGGCTCCTCCCTCTCTGCGCGCTGGTGCTCTCTGCGACCGCGCTGGCCCAGGCCAACAGCGATCGGGTCAGCGGGGGCGGGTACTACCGGATCATGGCCCGCCCCGACTTCCAGGGTGGGATCGGCCGGCTCGGCTTCTGGAACCTCTACGGCCGGCTGCTGAACGAGGATCCGTTTGCCTCGCTCGAGCTGAAGCTGGACGTGCTGCAGGCTCCGCCCGGCTCGAGCCAGACCACCGCCAGCGTCTACGCCAAGATCGAAGGCGGCACCGTCGCCAACGCCGACTTCCGGAACGGCTCGCTCGCCTTCTTCCGGCTCGCCCAGCTCTACGCCAACGTGGGGAACGTCCTCCTCGACAAGGTGACCTGGCGGCTGGGGACGCTGGAGTACTTCTTCGGCGGCGACCTCGGCCTCTACGACCGCAAGCCGGCGGCGCTGTTCACCGACACCGTCGGGCTGCTGGCGACCTACCGGCGGGAGCGGTTCGATCTGATGATCGGCCTGGGCGACACCGGGTTCGCCACCCGCGGCCTCAACTACGCCCCGATCCTCAACGTCGGCGCCGGAGCGACGATTCGGATCCTCCCCGGTCACCTCGAGCTGGGCGGAGGCGCGCAGTACGCCTACGAGCCGTTCGTCGAGGGCAACCGCAACTCGAGCTACGTCACCCCCGCGTGGCGCGTGCCCACCGGCAAGGCGAACGACGCCGACGACCTCTACGAGGACTACTTCCGCAAGGAAGTGGTGAAGGTGTTCGACCAGCAGCACCCGGGCTTCGAGGGCCAGTTCGGCCAGGGCGATTTCCGGCCGGTGCCCGCCTCGCAGCCGTCGACCTCGTGGCGCGCGGTCGGCTACCTGGGCTTTGGCGATTTCGGCCCGCTGAAGTGGAACAAGTTCTTCGTCTCGTACCGCAAGCTGCACCCGGAGAACTTCTACGACGAGGGGAACTTCCGGATCTACATCG
>JAGSPQ010000466.1 GCA_018262385.1 Myxococcaceae bacterium
CGAACACCGCGCCGATCTCATCGTCGCCCGCGTCACCGAGCAGCGAGTCGTGCGGAGCCTGCGACTTCCCTTCAGGAACGCCGGGGTTGGTGAGATCGGCCAAGGTGTCACCCGCCATTGACTTCGCCGCGGCAGGCGGCGCAGCGGTCAGTGGCGTCTGCAAGATCTGGGTCGCCAGCGCGTCGTCCGGATCTGCCCCTGCGGAAGCGACCGGACCCTTGGCCTGCGCGTCGCCGCCGCGCTTGACGAGGATGACGTAGCCGCACTTGCGGCACCGCACCTTGACCCCCTTGGGGCCAACCTTCTCGTCATTGATCATGTACTGCGCGCGGCAGCTCTCACAGACGAAGCGCATGGTTATTTTGGGGCCGGGACGACGGAACGAGGCGAATTGCAGCAAAAAGCCTAAGGGTGCACCAGGAGGGGGTCAAGTGAACGGACGCCGCTTCCGTCGATCAAGTTCCCCCCTCTATTCACGAATCGTGAAGGTGCGGCACCTACCTGCGCAGCTGCACCTCGACGTTCGTTCCTGCGGCAACGCGCAACGCGTGCAGATCGTCCGAGAGCGCGAACACCATCAGATCGCGAATCTTCGAGCGGGTCTGCACCCGGAACATCGACCCGGTCTCGCCCATCACCATCTTCTTCACCGGCTCGATCTCGCCCGCCACGAACAGCCCGGTGCGCACCGCGGTGAGCTCGGCGCCCTCGAGGTAGTTGCGCAGATCGTTGGTCGTCGCCTGCTTCACGTACTCCTTGGTGATGCGGGCCAGCGCGGTGCGCGCCTGCTCGGTCAGCGCCTTCTCCAGCGCGCGCCGCTCGGTGTCGAGCGCGCGCGGATCGGCGGTGAACCGGAAGCGATCGACCGACAGGCTCAGCGCCGCCTGGAAGACCGCCTCCAGCCGCTCGCCCGACAGCCGCTGCGAGAGCGCCAGCTCGGGCCGCAGCAAGGCCATTGCCCGGCCGAGCATGTAGTAGACCTCCTTCTGCCCGGTCTCGCTGAAGAACTTCCCGCCCACCTTCAGGCACGCCGGGTGGGTGTGGCAGATCTCGATCCCGACGTTCGGCTCGGGCGCGGGCTCGGCCGTCTTCTTCGCCATCCGATCCCGGGTGGTGATCAGGAACGGCGAGTACAGCGCGAGGGTGTCCATCCCGAGCAGCCGCGCGACGTACTTGTAATGGTGAATCTGGTACTCCTGAGCGGCGTTGACGTCGACCAGGTGGCGCTTGGGGTTGATCTGGTAGCGGGGGAATTCCTCTTTGTACAGGTGCCCCACCTGCTCGTAGAGGATCGCCATCAGCTCGCTCATCGGCCCGCGCACCTTCGGGTGGAACAGGTGCGACTGCCAGAGCCGGTCGGTCAGCGAACGGCTGGCGACCTCTTTCTTCTTCGCGTACGGCCCCAGCTTGGTGAGGATCTCGCGCTCGCTCGCGCCCGCCTCTCCAATCAGCCCGGTGACCACCTGGGCCGCCAGCCACGCCGAGTCATAGTCCTTGCGGCGCGCGGCGAGCTCGGCCAGCGCCGAGGCCACCTTCCCCGGGTTCGAGGTCAACGGCAGCGCGCGGCGCCACGCATCGACCGCCGCTTCCTCGTAGCCGGGCTGGTGTGAGGCGAGCTCGGCGAACGCTTCCTGGATCTCGGTGTTGTCCGGCATCCCCGCGGCGACGACCTTGTAGACCTCGACCGCCGCTTCCGGCGCCTTGAGCACCTTGAGGTACAGATCCCCCAGCGCCTTCCAGAGCGTCATGCGGGCGGTGTGGGTGTCCTCGGTCTTCGGCAACCGCTGGATCATCCGCTTGTAGTTCTCGTCGAGCTTCTTCCACTGCTTGGCCCGGCCGAGCATCGCCTCCAGCGCGCTGAACGCCTCGATGAAGCGGAAGTCGACGTCGAGCGCCTTGTTGAACGCGCCCTCGGCCTTCTCCAGATCCATCAGCTCGTCGCGGCTGATCTCGCCCAGCGCGAAGTACACCCGCTTGGCCTTGTTCGGCTCGTTGCGCAGGGTCGGCTCGGCCAGCATCTTCTCCAGCATCTCGGCGGCCTTCGCGCCCTGCTTGGTCTCGCGGTACAGCACGTAGAGCGCGTCGAGCACCTCGAGCGCCTCGGCCTTGATCCGATGCGCGGCGAGGTAGGCGTCGATCGCCATGTACGCGTCGGACAGCTTGTCGCGCGCCAGCTTGCCCAGCGCGAGCGCGACGTCGAAGCGCGGCTCGCCGTCCAGCACCTGCACCAGCCGCTGGCTGTACTCGGCGGCCTTCTCCCACTTGGCGGCCGCCTCGCTGATCGCCAGCTGCGCGCGCAGCGACGGCTCGTGGCCCGGGTCGATCGCGAGCGCCTTCTCGAAGTGGTTCTCGGCGCGATCGAACTGCTTCTGCTGGAAGTGCACGTCACCCAGCGTCCAGTAGATCTCGACGATCTCCAGGTCGGTCAGATCCTCGCGGTGGTGGATCAAGATCGTCTGGTAGACCTTGAGCGCGTCGTCGTAGCGCTTGTGGTGCACCAGCAGGTGGCCCAACCCCTCGAGCGCCGGCAGGTAGGTCGCGTCGAGCTGGTAGGCCTGCTCGAACGCGGCGAGCGCGCGATCCTTCTTGCCCAGCTTCTCGCCCACGTAGCCCAGCCGGTAGAACTGCCGGCACAGCTCGCGGGTCAGATCCTGATCGTCCGGCTGCATCGCCGCCTGCTGCGACATCTGGCGGGTGACGATCTGCAGCATCTGCTCGCCGAGGTCCCAGTTCTCCTTGGCGATGTAGATGTCGGCCAGCGGGCGCGCGGCCTCGAGGGAGTCGGGCACCAGCCGCAGCGACTCTTCGAAGTAGCCGGTGGCCACCTCTTTGTCCTCCTTGGTGTCGGAGTAGTAGCGGGCAACCTCGAGCATCGCGCGGCTCTTCGCGGTCGGCTCCTCGGTCTGCTTGGCTTCCTCGACCAGCGCCTTCTCGTACGAGTCGAAGTCCTTCTCGATCTCGTAGATCCCCTTCAGCGCGCGGATGCAGGGCAGGTACGCCGGGTCGATCTTCAGCGCTTCCTGGTAGCAGCGCTTGGCGCTGGTCGGGTCGATCAGCATGTCTTCGTTGATCTTGCCCATCCGGTGGTACAGCTCGACCGCTTCGGGCGTGCTCCCCGCCGCCTGCGCCTCGCGCTCGAGCATGTCGAGCGCGAACGGCCAGTTGCCGCTGCGCTCGTACAGCATGCCCAGCGCGTGCATCGCCGGGCGGCAGCGCGCGTCGAGCTCGAGCGCCTGGTGATAGGCGGTGACCGCGCGATCCACCTGCTTGAGCTGCTGGTGGAAGATGTCGCCCATCTCGACGCACAGCTCGGCCTTCTCGGCCGGGTGGGTGAGCATCTGGATGTGGCGATCGACGACGCCGATCAGCTCGTCCCACCGGCCCTGTGCCTTGCGCAGCCGCTCGAGGGTCTTGATCGCCTGCAGGTTCTGCGGGTCGATCGACAGCACCGCGTCGACGCAGGCGTCGGCGTTGGCGAGGTTCTGGTACCGGTCTTCCCAGATGTTCGCGCTCTTGAAGAGCGTCTTCACCCGCTCGCGGTAGTCCTGGGTCAGCTCGAGCTGGCGCTCGTAGACCTGCAGCAGCTCGGCCGGACGATCGAGCTTGGTGTACAGCTGCTCGAGCGCGTCGAGCGCGGTGACATTGGCCGGATCGAACTCGAGCGCCTGGCGATAGCCCTCGATCGCCGCCTCGTCGTCCTGCAGCTCGCGCTCGTACAGCTGGGCGACTTCGACCTGAATCCGCGACCGCTCTTCCGGAGTGGGCGCGATGTCCCGCATCCGCAGCAGCGTGCTGGCGACCGCGGCGTGATCCCCCTGCTTGCGCTGCAGGTCGACCAGGATGGTGAGCGTCTCGGCGTCCGGCTCGAGCTCGAGCGCGCGTTGCAGCGCCTGGGCCGCCTCGTTCGGATCGTTGAGCCGCTCGGAGAAGACGCGCGAGATCTCGCGCAGGATCTCCTTGCGCCGCTCGAGGCTCGGCGCGGCCTCCAGCTTCTGCTCGAGCGCGACCACGTACTCCTTGTCGCGGCCGCGGCGGCTGAACATCGCCGCCAGCTCGTCCAGCGCCTGGGCGTTGGTGGGGTCGAACTCGAGGATCTTCCGCAGGCTCGACTCGGCCGCGCTCAGGTCATCGAGCTGGGTGTCGTGCACCCGCGCCAGCACCAGGTACATCCGCTCGGCCAGCGGCCCGCGGGGCAGCGCGTCGGCGACTTCTTCGAAGACCGCGGCCAGCTCTTCATAGCTGCCCGTCTCGGCGGCGAGCCGTTCGACGTCCTCGCGGATGTCGGTGTCGTGGGGGTGCAGCTGCAGCGCGCGGCACAGCTGGAGAAAAGCGACGTCCTTCTGGCCGAGCTTCGTCTCCTGCACCCGCGCCAGCTCGCGCAGGGTGAGGACCTTCTCGTCTTCGGTGACCAGGTGCGGCAGGTACCGATCCATCACCTGGGCGTAGGCGCGCCAGTCGTTGACCGCCTCGTACTGCTTGAGCGCCTGCTCGTAGGCGCTGCGGTTG
>JAGSPQ010000467.1 GCA_018262385.1 Myxococcaceae bacterium
CGGCGATCAGCGCCCACTCGCCCGGCGCGCAGAAGGTGTCCGCCCCCGGAGTGCAGGCCCACAGCTGCGGCCCGGCGGTGGTGTTGCGCGCGGCATACAGCCGGCCCTGGTAGGCGACGATCGCGGGAAAGGCTTTGTCGGCGGGGAGCAGCTCGGACACCTTGGGGGTGGTGACCGAGGTCCTGGCGGTGAAGCTGGCCGCGCTCGGAGTGGTGGGGGACCAATCGGCGGGAGCGACCCCCGGCCCGAGCGGGCTGTTGGTGGTGCTGCGGATGATCCCGCCGTTGTTCGCCACATAGAGCCGATCGTTGAAGTCGGTGAGGGTGTCGATCAGCTGCGTCGGAGCGTTGTTGCCGCCGTTCTGGCCAAGGCCGGGCAGTTGGTGCGCGGCGAGGTCGAGCAGGTCGACTCCAGCGGCGGGCTGGTTTGCGATCACCGCGTTGAGGCCGGGAGCGGGCACCGGCGAGACGAGCGCGAGCAGGTAGGGCCGGGTGCCGATCGAGTCGGGGAACCCGAGGTAGAGCCGGTTGTTGAACGCGTGGGCCGCCGAGAGGCCGCGGGTGGCGCCCCCCACCCCGGTGGACAGGTCGACGAAGCGGAAGTCGATCGTCGGGTCGGTGTCGGAGGAGAAATAGACGTACTCGAGCCGGGTGGTCGGATGCGCGCCGGCGACGCCGAGGACCTCGACCCCGAACAGCGTCTGCGAGAAGAACAGCCCCCGCCCGTTCTCGTTGTTGGGTCCGCAGGCCGGAGTGTTGATCGTGCACCCCTGGGCGCCGATCGACGGGTAGGGCGCGGCCGACGGGTTGGAGTGGCTGGCGCCCCCGCCGACGTCGCGGGCGAACGAGAAGGAGTGATTCGCCGCGCCGGTGCCGTCGGGGTTCATCGAGACCGCTCCGAGGCCGGTCTTGCGCGGGCCGAGCCAGACCTTCCCCCCGTAGGAGAAGACGAAGGCGAAGGAGGTCCCGTCGGCGAACGGGTCGGTCGCGAGCCAGACGACCTCACTGCCGATCACCGCCAGGTTCGAGCTGAGCGCGCCGGTGCTGACCGCGGTCGCGTCGTTCGCGTCGGTGCCGGCGGCGCTGGCTGCCACTTCGACCGTGCCCGACGTGCCCGCGCTCAGCAGCCAGGTGAAGCTCACCCCTGCGTCGGCCGCGATCGGCGCGCTGGCCGGGGTCGGCCCCGAGACCAGGGTGGCGTTGCCGGTGATCGCCAGCGCGGAGGGCGTCACCGCGAGGGCGAGCGCCTCACCGGTGTTCGTCACCTGCAGGGTGGCGGTGAACTGGGACGACTGCGCGAGTAGGCCCGGCAATGCGAGCGCACCGGTCAGCCGGGCCGGGCCCTGGATCGGGAGGATCTCGATCGCGCCGGTCGTCAGCGGGCCGGCCCGGACGCTCTTCCCCGAGCGCGAGTCGACGCCGCGCGCCTCGCCGGAGAGGACGACGGTGCCGGCCCGGGTGCTCACCCACTCGAGCGCGAAGCGGGTCGACTCTCCCGGGCCCAGCGTCGGCTTTCCCTGGCTCACCCCGAGGGCGGTCACCCCGGCGGTGCCGCTGGCGGGCAGCTGCAGCGCGCCAATCGCCTCGGCGGGGGTGTCGCCGACGTTGGTCAGCTCGAGCTGGGCGACGATCGGCTCGAGCTGCTTCACCACGCTCGAGGGGACGGTGAGGGTGCCGGTGAGCACCGCGCCGCGCCGGGCCCGGATCTCGAGCGCGTCGGCCAGCGAGGTCGACACCCCGTACGGGTCGACCACCCGCACCGCGTGCTTGCCCCGCGGCAGCCCGGCCGGCGCCACCGCGGTCAGCGTCTTCGAGTCGACCCAGGTCACCTGCGCCAGCGGCCGATCGCCGGCGAACACCTCGAACCCCAGCTGGGTGGTGACGTCGCCCGCGGCGCCACCCCACCGCGCGGTCGCCTTGGGAGTGAACGCCTCGCCGCTCAGCCGCAGCAGGGTCGCTTCGCCGCTGAACGCGATCGCCGGGACGACCGCCTCGAGCTTCGGCGCCACCGCCGGCTTGCCCGCCGAGGTGCAGCCCGCGACCGCGAGCGCCAGCAGCACCGCGCAATGTCTCTGTGAGCAGCTCAAGCCGGCACCCCGCACGTCGGCCGACACCTTACTCCCAGCTTCAGCGCTTCCGGCCGGTCTCGAGGCGGCTTGCCGGACTTCAGGGAGTGACGAACGCCAGGTTCTCGCTCGCGTCCGCGTAGAACAGCCCCGGGTTGCCGCGAATCACCACCAGCCGAGGCTGGGTCGGGAGCGTCAGCGGAGCGCCGACGTTGGTCCATGCGCCCCCGCAGACCGCGCTGAGCACGACTTTGCGCACCTGGTACGGCCCGGTGCCTTCGATCGAGAAGAAGGTGTCTGGCCCGTTCGGGTCCGCGACCAGCTCCCGCGCGAAGCCCGGCGTCGACGAGCCCGGGACGCAGGGGTTGCCGAGGGAGCAGGTCGTCTGCCAGAGCTGGAACCTCGTCATCGCGGCAGCGTCGTTGACCTGATGGGCAGCGCAGTTCTCCGAGATGGCGGTGGTCGGGGTGGCGGTCGGCGCGCCTCCCGAGAGCAACCCCACCGGGGTGAACCCGCAGGTCGGCGGTACCCCGACGATGCCCGACGGAATGCACGCCCACGTTTGCCAGCGCAGGCCGGTGCCCGTGCTCTCGGCGATTTCCCATCGATTGCTGGCGAATTGGATCCAGTGGATCCAGGCGAGGGCGTGCGCTTGCCCGGCGCGCCCGCCGCGCTGGTAGTTCCCATTGTTGATGAACCCGAACTCCTCCAACCCGGCACCCTCGCCCGCCAACGGAGGGGTGGGGATGAACGCCTGGCCCACGGTGGAGACCACCGCACTGCCGGCAATCTTGTAGTGGATCGTGTTGCTGTCCGAGCTGAGCCCGGCCAGTCGACGCGAGGTGAGATCGGGCTGAACCGTTCTCGAGGCGACCAGCAAGCGGGGGTTCGAGGCGGAGCCGAGCGTCTGGATCCCCACTGCAGCTCCGGTCGCCCCATCGAGCTGAAGCCAGCTCAGGCTCGAGGTCCGGCGCTGCACGACCAGATTGATGAACCCTTCCTGGTCGGCGGCCGCGGCGAGCACCGCCACAATGCCTGATCCCAGAATGGCACCTGAGGTCGGGGCCCAGGTCTCGGTGTGGAACTTGAAGGTCGACGCGACCACCAGGTTGCCATGCAGGTCGGCGACCTGCCCGGTCGACGCCAGGTACACCGTGTCTCGCTCGAGCGCGGTGACCGTCCACTTTTGCGGGGTGGTCCAGGTGCCCGGGGAGCCCGGCAACAGGGTCAGCCCGGCGCCACCGATCATCGCCTCGCTGTACTCCACGGACGCCGCGCCGACGTGCATCCGGGTGTTGTTGGCCGGCACGGTGGCGGTGACCGTCGGCGCGACCCGGTCGACCGAGAAGGTCACGCTCGCGGTGCTGGAGTTTCCGACGCGATCGGTCGCCACCAGCGTCGGCTGGTAAGTCTTCGGATTGTCGGTCGGCGCGGTGGCCAGCACCGGGGGGCTCTGCACTCCGCCGTCCGCGAGCGTGATCCCCACCGACAGCTGCGGGTCTCCGTCGGTCAGCGTCCAGGCGAGGGCCACGTTGCTCCCGGCCGTAAAGCTCGACGCGTTCAGCTTCGCGTTCGCCGCGGGCGAAGTGATCGTCAGCACCGGAGCCACCACGTCGACCGTCACCCCGAGGGTCGCGCTGGCGGTGTTGTCCGCCAGATCCGTCGCCACCACCGTGGCGGTCTCCATCTCGAAGTCGTCCCCGGCCGGGGCCGCGATCGAGATCGTCCACTGGGTTCCCTGGACCGTCGCCGCCCGCACCCCCGCATCGGCGAACGCGAGCGTCACCGACTTCAGCGCCCGCGTCCCGTCGCTCGCCGTTCCGCTGAGCACGCCGCCCGCAGCGAAGAACGCCGGCCCGAGCACGCTGCCCGCATCGGGGCTGGCGAAGGCGACCGTCGGCTTCACGTTGTCGACCGTCACCGTGATCTTCGCTTCGCAGCTGTGCCCGCTGGAGTCGTCGACCCGGAACACCACGTCCCGGCTGCCTCCATTGTCCGCGCTCACGTTCCAGCCGAAGATGTAGCTGCCGGCGGCGCCGTTCGCGGGCGTGAAGGTCTGCGCGCCATCGGTCGAGACCCGCGGGTTGACCAGGCTGAGCGAGCCGTCCGACGCGGTCAGGCTGACCTGCAGGTTCCCCAGCATGGTGACCACCGCGCCGTCGAGCGGAGCCGTCACCGCGCAGATCGGCGAGACGTTGTCGACCTTGATCGCCCGGTCGACCTTCACCTCGCGCCCCTTGGCGTCGGTGGCGCGAACGGTGATCGTCGCAGGGGCTGCGTCGATCACCGGCAGCGTCACCTGGGTCGAGAACCCGCCGTCGGCTGCGAGCGTCAGCTGGGTCCAGGGCCCGGCGTTGACCGACAGCTCGACCTTCGGAGGCTCGAGGTCGTCCTTCGCGGTTCCCTTCACCTCCACCGAGGTGGTGCTGACATGGCTCCGGCGAGCAGCCCGGCAATCAACCCCAATCGCAATTTCATGTGTTCCCCACTTTTCGCACATCTCGCGCACCTGCGAGCGGCGTCGCGGCCATGCTTATACCCAGCACCGCGTCAGCGCCACCGCCGGACGTCTCAGCGCAGGTCGAACCGGCACCCGGCGGAGACCCCGACCGAGAAGAGCGAGCCGGTCAGGTTGTTGCCCCGCGCGTCGCCCAGCCACCGCACTGCCACCTCGAGGAACGGCGTCCAGCCACCGAAGGGATAACCGACGCTCGCCGCCAGCTGCGCCGAAGGGACCACCGAGGTCTCGACCACGTCCTGCTGACCCAGAAGCTTCAGGG
>JAGSPQ010000468.1 GCA_018262385.1 Myxococcaceae bacterium
GCCATTCCGTAGCTGGTCGTGCCGTCGTTCATCTTCCACGGCAGCGGATTGACCGAGCCCTGGTTGAGGTACAGCGCCCTGGCCGGCTTCTTCGCCGGAAGCACCTTGCCGGCCAGATCGGTCGCAGTGCCGCCGGCCTCGAGGATGTGGCCGAAGACGCCGAAGGGAATCTTCGCTTCCTTGATCAGCGCGTTGATCGCCGGGTCGCCGACGTTGCCTACCTGCGGCACGTAGTCGATCGCCCTGCCGCCGGTCTGCTTCGGAGGGCCGTGCATCAGCAGCACCACCGGATCGTCGCTCGCCCGCGCCGCCGCCGCGGTGTCGGCGATTGCCTTCTCCGTGTACAGGCAGCCGCCCGTCAGGTGGAGGTAGCGCTTGTCGTGGTACCCGGACAGCGAGACCACGTCGACGCCCTCGCCGTCGTAGCGGCGGGTGAGGCCCATGTTGATCAGGTGCAGGTGCCCGGCCTTGCGCAGCTTGCCGATCGCGTAGTTGTGGGCGCCGCCGCGCTCGGTATTTCCGGCGATGGTGAGCAGCGGGCGCTTCGTCGCCTCGACCAGGAATCCATAGATCTGATCGAGCACGTCCGGCGCCTCGGCGGTGTCGCCGCCGATCAACACCAGCTCGACGTCTGCCGCCTCGAACTGGGCGAGCACCTTGAGCAGCGCGTCCTTCGTCTCCGGCTCGAGGTCCTTGATCCCCGCCAGCACTCCGATCTTTGCCGTCGTCTTGTCGTGGCGGGGCGTCTCGCGGCGCACCTTCACCGTGCCGCCGGCGAACTCGTAGCCGAAGCCCCCCAGGCTCTTCGTCTCCGGCCTGGCCACGCCACCAAACGGCGCATTGCAGTCGAACTGGTACGCCTCTTCCCACGCGGCCCAATCGGCCAGCTCGTCGGCCCAGGCGCACGGGGCCAGCAACACCAGCACCAGCGCGGCGCTCCTCATTTGCCCTTCTTCACCGGAGGCGAGGGAGCTCCCATCGGCTCGGTCTTCACCGCCGCGCGGGTGAGGGGCCGGGCCGGGGGGACCTGCTGGCCCGGATCGGTCTTCTCCTCGCCCCACTGGGGAGGCGCCACCGACTGCATCTCGGGCTGGGTGCCATGCAGCGCAGCCAGCTCGTAGGGTCGGGTCTCCTCGTGCGAGAAGTCCTTCGCCAGCGGAGAGAGCGAGAGCTTCTCGCGCAGCCCGTCCCGCTCTTCGGTCAGCCGGGCCCGCGCCCCCCGCTCGGTGTCGAGCTGGCGGGAGAGCGAGTCGATCTGCATCTGCAGCCGCTGCTTGTCGGTCACCAACTGCGAGGCGATCTGCCGCTCGGCGCCGAGCGTGTCGCGCACTTCCTTCAGCTCGGTGCGCGCGGCTTCCGCCTCGTGGCCACCGGCGCCCATCTTCTGGTGCAGGGTGCGGGCGACGTTTCGGGCCTCGTCGCGCTCGGCAGTCAGCTTGGCCGCCGCGGCCTGCAGCTGGCGGGCGACGTTGCGCGCCTCGTCCCGCTCGGGGGCGAACTGCTGCGCAACTTCCAGCTGGGTCGCCATCGCCTGCAGCTGCCCCTGAAGCTCGGCGGTTTCGGCCGCCGCCGCCTCGACCCGCGCCTGGCTCAGCGCCGCCTCGTTGTGCGCTGCCTCCAGCTCGCTGCGCAGCGCGTCGGCTGCCCCGCCGCCTTGCTCCTCGGCGGTCTGAAGTCTCGCCTGCAGCTCGGCCGCCGCTTCCTCCGCGGCCGCCAGCCTGGCCCGGAGTTCCGACTGCTCCTGCCGCGCGCTCTCTTCCGCCGCCTCCACCCTGGCCTGAAGCAGCGCCTGCTCGTTCTGCGCCGCTTCGCTCGCCGCGTCCGCCCGGGCCTGCCGGGTCGCCTGCTCGGCCTCTGCCGCGTCGAGCTTCGCCTGCAGCTCGTCTCGCCCGGCCTGCGCCGCGCCACGCTCGGCCTCCGCCGCGTCCACCTTCGCCTGGAGCCCGCTGACTTCCTCGCGCAGCGCCTGGGCCGCACCGCCATCGCTCTGCGCCGCGGTCAGCTGGGAGTGCAGGTCGGCCAGCTCGGCCGCCGTCGTCTCCAGCTTCGCCTGCAGCTCGTCGTGTGCCGTTTGTGCCGCTGCACCGTTGGCCTCCAGCTTCGCCTGCAGCTCGTCGCGCACCGCCTGCGCCGCGGCACCCGCGGCCTCCGCCGCATCCACCTTCGCCTGCAGCCCGCTGACTTCCTCGCGCAGCCCCTGGGCCGCAGCGCCCTCGGCCTGCGCGGTGGTCAGCCGCGACTGCAGGTCGGCCTGCTCGGCCGCCGCAGCTTCGAGCTTCGCCTGCAGCTCGTCGCGCTCGGCGAGTGCGGCGTCCACTTTGGCCTGGAGCCCGCTCACTTCCTCTCGCAGCGCCTGGGCCGCGCCCCCGTCGGTCTGCGCCGCCGCGAGCCGGGCCTGCACGTCGGTCAGCTCGGCCGCCGCGGCTTCCAGCTGCGCCACAAGCTCGTCCCGCGCCGCCTGCGCCGTGCCCCCCGTCGCCTCCGCTGCGTCCAGCCGGGCCTGGAGCTCCTCCATCCGCGCCTGGGCTGCCCCTGCGTCGGTCTCGGCCGCCGCCAGCTTCGCCTGGAGCGCGCTGACTTCCTCGCGCAGCGCCTGGGCCGCGCCCCCGTCGGCCTCCGCCGCCGCCAGGCTCGCCTGAAGGCCCGCCACTTCGGCCCGCTGCGCTTCGACCGTCGCCTGCAGCTGCGCCAGTTCCTCGGTCGAGTGGGCGAGCTGTTCCCGGGTCTTCTCGCGATCCGCCAGCGTCTCCGCCCGCTGCTCCTTCTCGTGGGCCAGCTCGCTGCGCGCGCTCGTCAGCTCCTTCCGGACGGCGATCGTCTGGGCCGCCAGCGCCTCGAGCTCCTCCTGGAACCTGGCCTTCAGCCCGCGCTTCTCCTCACCCAGCGCGGCCGCGCGATCCCGCGCCTCGGTGAGCGCGCTGGTCGCCTCGTCCCGCTCGGTCTCGAGCATCCCGACCGCCAGCTCGTACCGCTTCACCTGCGCCTCGAGCCGCAGCGTGCGCCCCTCGTCGATCGCCACCATCCCCGCGGTCGGCAGCGGAACGCCGTCCTCGTCCTTCCGCTCCAGCGCCGCCAGGCGGGTCACCCCTTCGGGCGTCACCGCGAACGCCACCTTCAGCAGCCCGACCCGCGGCGCCTGGACGAAGAACCCCAGCGACTCGCCCGCGCCCGGTACCCCCTCGACCGCGAGGCCGACCTCGAACGTGCCCAGGTCGTCCTGGGCGTGGAGCCCGACGTCGTACCCGCCGACTCCCGCGCGCCGCGAGGTCACCGCCGCGGTTCCCGCCTTCTCGTCATCACTGTTGGCCATTCGCGGCCCATGTTGCCCCGGCCGGCGCTCAGCGTCGATTTCGGAGGTTTTTTACCAGCGGTGAGCGGGGCTGCAGCGTAGACGGGGTGAGTGACTTCTCCTCTTCGCTTCGAGCTCCAGGCCACTGCCCCCTCGGGGGCCCGCGCCGGTACGCTCCACACCCGCCGCGGCCCGGTGCCCACCCCGACCTTCATGCCGGTCGCCACCCACGCCAACGTGCGCCACCTCTCGTTCGAAGAGGTGAAGGCCAGCGGAGCGGGGATCATCCTCGCCAACACCTGGCACCTGAAGTTGCGGCCGGGCGCCGAGGTGTTCGAGCACTTCGGCGGGATCCACGGCTTCACCCAGTGGCCGGGTGGGGTGCTGACCGACTCGGGCGGCTTTCAGATCTTCTCCCTTCCCGACGAGCGCAACCTCACCGAGGAAGGCGCCCACTTCAAGAGCCCGTTCGACAACCACCAGCACATGCTCTCGCCCGAGAGCTCGATCGCCACCCAGCAGTCGATCGGCTCGGACATCATGATGGTGCTCGACGTCTGCCACCCCTCGACGGCGGACGAAGAGCCGACCCGGGTCGCGATGGAGCAGACCCACCGCTGGGCCCTGCGCTCGCTCGCCGCCCGGGACGCGAAGCCGACCGGCCAGGCGCTGTTCGCGATCGTCCAGGGCGGCATCTACCCGGCGCTGAGGACCCAGAGCGCCGAGTTCCTCCGCCAGCACCCGTTCGACGGCTTCGCGATCGGCGGCCTCGCGGTCGGCGAGTCGCGCGAGCTGCTCTATTCGGTCACCGCCCACACCGCCCAGCTGCTGCCGAAGGACAAGCCGCGCTACCTGATGGGGGTCGGCACTCCGATCGATCTGGTCGAGTCGGTGCGCAGCGGCGTCGACATGTTCGACTGCATCCTCCCCACCAAGATGGCGCAGCAGGGCTACGCGTACACCTACCAGGGGATGCTGCGGCTCCCGCGCTCCGAGTTCCGGCTGTCGGACGAGCCGCTCGAGGCGACCTGCCAGTGCCCGGTGTGCCGCAACCACTCGCGCGGCTACATCCACCACCTCTCCCACGGCGGCCACGCGATCGCCGCGCGGATGATGGGGATCCACAACCTCCATTTCTACCAGGCGCTGATGGGCCGGATGCGCGAGGCGATCATCGCCAACGTCTTCGACGAGGAGTACCGCGTG
>JAGSPQ010000469.1 GCA_018262385.1 Myxococcaceae bacterium
GATGGAGCGGCACCGAGAAGTTGCCGCGGAGCTCTTCCAGAAAACCGTCGACCTTCGTGGGGTCGAACCCCCGGCGGGCGCACAGTCGGGCGCGCACCACCGCGGCGATCGCCTCGTGCTCTGCGGCGAGGCGGGCGATGCGCGGCGCGGGTTCGCCGCGTGCTCTCACCGCCGGTCCCGCCACAGCAAGTCCGGCGAGGGCTGGAAGCCGAGCGCCCGATAGAACTCGGCCGCCCCCTGCCGGGCGTGGAGCACCCACCGGATGTGCTCCCGGCCGCGGACGAGCTGCCCGATCAGCTCGCGCCCGATCCCGCGCCGCCGGTGTTCGGCCGCCACCATCACCGAGCTGATGTAGCCGCTGGTGACCCCGTCCGAGAGGGCACGGGCGAAGCCCACCAGCCGGCCCGCGTCGTAGGCGGCAGCGGCGTAGCGGGCGCCGCTCAGCTGGGCCTCGAGCACCCCCGGGCCCTGGTCCTTGAAGCCGCACGCCTCGCGCAGCGCTGCGAGCGCCTCGAGTTCCACCGGGTGACCGTCGCGGTACTCGATCATCTCGACGACGCATAGTCCTTGGCCCGCCGATCGTCGAGCCGGGCCGCGCTCATCGGCAGGCCGGTCGCAGCGACCGCCGCATCGTCTCCACTTCCGACCAGTGCAACGACGCCCGGCCGCTGGACGGCGAGGTACCGCTACTTCCGTCCGAACGGTTCGTCCCCGATGTCTTCGTCTGGGCCGATCCACTCGGGCTCGTAGCCGGCCTAGGTGAGCAGTTTATGGAGCAGCTCGAGCACGGCGCGCGACTTCGGAGAATCGGTGAGCTCTTCGTTCTCGAGCGGCTCGTCGAACAGCTGGAGTGAGCAGTGGCTGGGCGCTTCCCACGAGATCAGCCGCAGCGTCGCGGGCTTGTTCTCGATCTCGAGCTCGACGTTGCCACCATCGAGCGCGCTGACGATCGATCGCTCTTTCAGCAGCGCCTGGAGCTTCGTGAGCAGCTTCACGACGTCGCCCGGGATGACAGGGCCGCCGGGCCCGGCGAAACAAACTTCATTGCGCAGAATGGCCATGGCCCATCCATATCGGAAGGCGGCCTGACCGATGCGAATCGAAGGTGGAAGTCCCCTCGCCCGCGTTTCCCGCTTCGTTCTTCCTCGACGTCGAAAACAGCGGAGCGAAACATCGCAGGAGGTTGTGTCCTCCCGCAGCCGCCTGTACGACGCGCGGATGATGCGCGACGCTGCCGGCCTTCTCTTCACCGCCTCCGATGCGTGGCGCGGCGGCGCGTACGAACTGGCGCTGCAACTCGGACCTACCGACGACGCGCGGCTTCGCAGCGCGACTGAGGCGCTGTGGTCATTCCCCGCGCTCGAGGGCTGCTACCTGGAGATCGACGTCGAGCCTTCCGCACAGCGCCGAATTCTTCTCGGCGAAGGCCCGGTGGATCTGGACGAGTGCCTTCGAGGCCGGGCCTCGCTCCCGTCCGGCCACGGCGTCGCGTGTTCGACGGTTGCGGTCCGACCGGAAGGCGAGGCCGACTGGCTGTTCTTCGGCCTGTCGATGGGTTCGCTCGCGAAGGCCTATCCGGTCGGGGCGTTCCCGATCGAAGACGGGACATCGCTGGCGTGGAGAGAGGCCATCGACGGTTGGCTCAAGAGCTTGGCCGCCCATGTTCATGAACGGGTCGGCTTCCAGCTCGGACTCGTCGGCTGGACGGACGGCGCACAAGACACCGCCGCGTCGATTGCCGCCAACGGCGTGCCCGAGGACCGGTGGTTTGGATATCTGCTGCCGGACCGCGACCGCCTTGTTTGGCATCCGCCGAATCAGGGCGCGCCGATGTCGATGGGCCAGCGCTGAGGGAAGCGAGTCCCTGCCGAGCACGGGTCACCCTCCGTCGGCGATCGCGATGGGTCCTCTAGCGAGCCACCGCGTCGTCGCCCGGCGCCGCCTGAGGAATCCCGTCGACGTAGGTGACGTAGTGCCCCATCACCGCCGGCACCCGCGGGCCGGGAGTCACCACCCCGGTGAGGTTGAGCGGATCCACCGCCGACAGGTGCACCACCTGCCGGGTGAACGGCGCCCGCCGGGTCGCCCGCGCCGCCTCGACCGCCTCGGGCAGCGCGAACTGCTCTCCGGCGAAGCCGGCGAGGAAGCGGCCGCCGCGGATCTCTCCCCTGCCCTCGAGCCGGCGGTAGATCGGCAGCAGCTCGCGCCACGGCGGCGCCAGGGTCTCGCGCGCGACGAGGTCGCGAAACACGATCCCGTAGCGCTGGAGGAAGAGCCGGGCGAGCTTCTCCAGCCGCTCGGCCTCGCCCAGTTGCTCGGTCGCAGCCAGCAGCGACCAGCGGCCCGGCCCTCCACGCTGCAGCGCGCGCTGGCGCCGTCGCAGCTTCGGCGACTGGAGCACCCTCAGGTTCTGCACCGCGTCGGCGGTGACCAGCCCGCGCGCGAGCAACTCCCACAGCGCGTCCTCCACTTCCGACGGCAGCCGCCGCGAGCTCGACTGCAGCTCGGAGAAGAAGCTGGCCCCCTTCCGCTCGAGCACCTGGGCGAGGTCGCGGGCCACCGGCGAGAGATCCTCCGGCAGCGCGCGCGGGCCGTCGGCGAGCAGCGCGTTCGGCCTTGCCGCCTGCAGCAGCCACTCGAGCTCGGCGCGGCGGACGAAGCTCAAGCTCGCGTTGCGCCCCTGCACCGGCGCGCGCCGGGCGGGCTCGGGAGGAGGCACGTGCACGTCGCCGCGCCGCGGCCCCACCACCGGCCGGGTGTCCTTCATCGTCAGCCGGCCCCAGGCGATCTCTCCGTTCCACGACAGCTGCTCGAGCCACTCGCCGACGTACTGCTTCATCCGCACCGGCAGCAGCTCGAGCTCCCACGCCGCGGCGGGCGCCTCGTACCCCTGCAGCAGCGACACCGCCTTCAGCACCCCCATCGTCCCGCGCAGCTGCCCCTCGGGCCCGATGTGGTGCCAGCGGAAGAGGAACCGCATGAAGTCCTGCGCCGACAGCGGCTCGATCTCCCTCCGCAGCCGCCCGATGGTCAGCCGGTGAATCCGCTGGAGCAGCCGGCGGTCGCACCACTCCTGCGGCGCGTCGACCGGGCGGCCGGGGTGGAACCTGCCGCGCAGCACCTGGCCCACCTGCTCGAGCTTCGCCAGCCCGGCGTCGGCCGCGTACGGAGTCAGCCCCAGCAGCGCGGCGAGCTCGGCGGCGGTGGTGGGGCCGAGGATCTCCATCCACCCGCGCACCACTGTGCGGGCGGCCAGCTCTTCTTCCACCGGGCCATCGCCCGGCAGCGGCGCCAGGGTCAGCTCGGCGGAGGGGAACAGCGCCCGCATCAGCGGCACCCGCTCGGCGGCGTACGCGAGCTGCCGGCCGTTGACGACGGCCACCCCCGCGCGGCGAGCGGCGATCAGGCCGGCCAGCCAGTCGGAAGGGATGGGCGGCATCAGCTGCTCGGAGACGTCGAGCGGCAGGCAGCCCAGCTGGAGCAGCAGGTCGTGCAGCTCTTCCGGCTCGCGCAGGTCGGGCCGGGCGTCGGCGATCGTCTGACTGATTGCCGCGGCGTCGAGCGCCCCGAAGTTCGCCGCGTCGGCCTCGGGCAGGGTGCGCCGCACCGAGACCGCCCGCGCCCGCCGTTCTTCCAGCGGCGCCTCGTCGAGGTAGGTGTACGGCGCGGAGTTGAGCATCGCGTGGGCGAACACACTCGGCTCGGGCAGGTCGACCGCGATCTTCTGGATCCGCCCTTCCTTCATCGCCACCAGCACCGCCTTCAGCCCGTCGACGTCCATCGCGTCGCGCAGGCAGTCCTTGAGGGACTCGTTCACCAGCGGATGATCCGGAGGCTCGATGTCCTTGCCTCCGTGGTTGTCCGCGCAGCCGACCTGCTCGGGGAAGACCGCGGCCATCAGGTCTTCCGAGCGCGCCCGCTGAATCGGCGGCGGCACCCGCTTGCCGCCCGACATCCGCGACAGCGCCAGCGCCCGCGAAGAGGTCCACCGGAAGCGGGTGCCGAAGATCGGCGCCTGCAGCACCGCCTGGGTCAGCACCTGCTCGACCGTGTTGGGGTGCACGAAGTCGAAGATGTCCTCGAGCGCGAAGCTGTGCTGCTCCCCGAGCGAGAGGATCAAGCCGTCGTCGGTGGCCGCCGCCTGCAGCTCGAAGTCGAACGCCCGGCAGAAGCTCTTGCGCAGCGCCAGCCCCCACGCGCGGTTGATCCGGCCCCCATAGGGAGAGTGGATGATCAGCTGCATCCCGCCGGCGTCGTCGAAGAACCGCTCGGCGTAGATCTTCTCAAGCGTGGGCACTCCGCCCAGCGCGCCGGCGCCCGCGCGCAGGTAGCGCACCAGCAGATCCGCCGCGTAGGCCGGCAGCTTCAGCGTCCCCTCGAGCCAGGCGTGGGCGTCTTCCCTCGCGATCACGTCCTGCCGCAGCCGGGCCACCTCGGCCGACAGCTCGTCGGTGCGCGCCGGAGCCTCGCCCCGCCAGAAGGGCACGTT
>JAGSPQ010000470.1 GCA_018262385.1 Myxococcaceae bacterium
GCGGTTCGCGCCCCGGCCGATCTCGGGACGCACGGTGAAGCAGCTCGCCGCGCTGACGCCGGCCGAGTACGCCGCGCTCACTCCGGGGACTCCGCTGGTCCGCGCGAAGTACGACGGGCTCAAGCGCAACGCCGCCTATGCCCTCGGAGCCGCCCGGGACTTCAGCGCCCGCGAGGTGCTCGAGCAGCTGGGGGCCGACGAGAGCCCGAAGGTGCGGGAGGCCGCGCAGTGGGCGCTCGGCCGGCTCACGCCGCCCAGTTGACCCGGAAGATCGCGCCCGGCGCCTTCTCGTCGTGGAGCTTCACCGACAGCGACCGGGCGCCGGTGCGCAGGAACCCGGCCTCGAGCATCCCGCCGTAGAACCCGGCCACCTCCGAGACGTCGTTCACCCCGATCTCGTAGGTGTGAGGCGACAGCTCGTTGCAGGTGGTCTCGACGAAGTTCGAGCCGGTGCGGAAGTTCCGCGTCATCCGCCGGACGGTGCGGTCGGGCCCGAGCAGGTTGGCGACGGTGAACATCGCTCCGCCGATCACGCTCTGGGCGTAGACCTCGACCGTGCGGATCGCCAACCGCCGGTGCGCCTCGAAGGGCGTCAGGCCCGGGTAGATCTCTTCGCCGAGGATCTTCACCACCCCCGCCCACAGCGTGGAGGGGTAGGCCGGCAGCAGCTTCGCTTCGCTGTCGAACCCGAGCGTCTTCATCCGGGTCCAGCACCTGGGCGAGATCTCGACCCGGACGGCCTGGATCAGCCCCTCCATCGCAGAGTTGAAGACGAGCTTCTCGGTCATGGGGCGCGACTCTCAATCGAACGGTGTAGGCGCGTCACTGACAAACGCCGCGGGTGCAATCTGTCGGTCCTGCGCCGGGTGGGCTACGACTGCGCCCCATGCAACCACCCGACGAGAGCCAGCCTCTCGACGACGATCTCGACCAGCGCCCGTACGGCGCCACTGCCACCCGCGGCCCGCTGATCGTCACGGTCGTCGGATCCGTGCTCGGCGGCATCTTCGCCGCGCTCAGCACCAGCGACTTCATGCAGCACCTCGATCGCCAGGTGCACGCGATTCACTGCTCCTTCATCCCCGGTGCGGGCAAGGAGCTCGGCGAGAGCGGCTGCAAGGCGGTGATGATGAGCCCCTACAGCTCGTTCTTCCGCGAGAGCGTGTGGGGCGGAGTCCCGGTCAGCCTCTGGGCGCTGGCGACGTTCGCCTTCCTCGCCTACCGCGCGGGCCTGCTGCTGTGGCGCGGCAAGCCCTCGCGTGCCGAGACCACCTTCCTGCTCGCCGCCACCGCGCTGCCGATGTTGATGACCGTGATCTACGGCTTCCTCTCGGTCGCGAAGGTCGGCGAGACCTGCAAGATCTGCGTGGGGATCTACCTGTCGAGCGTGCTGGTGTTCGTCGGCGCGCTGATCGCCCACCAGAAGAACACCGCCCCCGCAGAGGTCAGCCCCTCGCAAGGGAAGTTCGCGCTCTGGTTCGGAGAGGGCGTCGGGTTCGTCGCGGTGCTGACGGTGACCTACCTGATCGCCACCCCGACGGCGGATCTGAAGACCTCGCTCACCGGCTGCGGCACCCTGGTCAGCGGCGACGACCCGAACGCGGTGATGCTCCCGCTGCCTTCGGGGCAGGGCGAGCCGGCGATCGAGGTGCTCGATCCGCTCTGCCCGGCGTGCAAGGCGTTCGACGAGCGGCTGGCCGCGAGCAGCCTGCGCAACCGGCTCGAGCTGAAGGCGGTGCTCTTTCCCCTCGACCCGACCTGCAACTGGATGGTGACCGAGGCGCTCCACCCCGGCGCGTGCGCGGTGAGCGAGGCGATGCTCTGCGCCGGCGGGCTCTCGAATGGCCCGAAGGACGAGAAGGCGGCCCACGACATCCTCAAGTGGGCGTTCAAGAACCAGGAGAAGCTGCGCGAGCTCGCCGCGAAGGACGAAGGCGCGCTGCGCTCGAAGCTCGAGAACACCTTCCCGAAGGTGAAGGGCTGCCTCGGCGGGAACCAGGTGAAGGCGAAGCTGACCAAGAGCCTGCGCTGGGCGGTGGCGAACGGCATCCCGGTGCTGACGCCGCAGCTGTTCGTCGGCAACTCGCGGATGTGCGACGAAGACAGCGACCTCGGCCTCGAGTTCACCTTGAGCAAGATGCTCTCGAAGCAGGGGCGGACGGCGCGCGCGCAGCTGAAGCCCCCGCCGAAGCCGGCCGCCGCTCCGGTGCCTTCGATCGCCGCGGTGCCGAAGCCCGCTGCTGCGAAGCCGCTGGCCGAGCCCGAGCCGAAGAACCCCGACGAAGAGGAGGTCGAGCCATGAACGAGCAGACGCAGCGGTGGGGCCTGCTGGCGGTGGCGATCGTGATCCCGATCATCCTCGTCTCCTCGTGGGCCAGCGCCGCCGGCCGCCGGCTCAAAGAGAGCTCGAGCGCCGCGAAGGACGTGGCGATCGCGAGCGTGTCGGACGACAGCTACTGCACCCCCCAGCTCAAAGCGATCATCCGCCGGGTGGCGGGCGCGTGCGGGCTGATCGAAGGGGGGGGCGGTGGGCGGGGGTGCCAGCCGATGGAAGCGCAGAAGGTGGCCGCGCTGTCGGGCGACGACTTCAACGCCCTGTTCAAGCCGCTGACCAGGCGGGCCCACATCATCCAGTTCGACTCGAGCAAGACCGAGCTCGACCCCGAGGCCGCCACCACGATCGAGAAGGCCTGGAGCGATCAGCGCGGGGCCAGCTTCTTCTTCGTCGTCTCGCGCGCCAGCACCGACGGGGCGGCCGACTTCAACGAGGCGCTCAGCCGCGATCGCGCCAAGGGCGTGCTCACCCACCTGCAGGGGAAGTTCAAGGACGAGGATCTGAAGAACCAGGTCGGCCTGCTGTGGCTTGGCGAGCAGTACGCGCAGCTGGGCGACGAGTTCTGCACCTGGAACCGCTCGCGCACCACCGCGTGCACCGCGATGGAGATCAACCGCAGCGCGTTCGTGGCCTGGATCGACTGTGCGATTTGAGCCGGCGCTGCTGCTGTCGCTGGTGGTGCTGACGGGTTGCGACGAGAAGCCGGCCGGGCCCGCGCCGTCGCGGTTCGCGTCGGTGAAGAAGAGCACCCAGGCGAGCGCGGCCGCGTTCTGCGACCAGAGCTACCCGGCCAGCGGAGAGACCGCCCGGCGCTTCGTCCCCGCGCCGCTGCGCCCGTTCGGCGCCGAGGGGGAGAAGGCGAAGGGCTGGACCTGGGTCAACGTCTGGGCGACCTGGTGCAAGCCGTGCGTGGAGGAGATGGGAGTGCTCAACCGCTGGCGGGACGCGATCGCCCGCGAGGGGCTGCCGCTGGCGTTTGAGCTGCTGAGCATCGACGAGTCGTCCGCCCAGAGCGCGCTCGAGGAGTGGGCCGGCAAGAACCTGCCCGGGCCGATCCGGTGGATCCGCTCGGAGGAGGACTTCGGGCCCTTCCTCGACACCCTCGGGGTCAATCGCAACGCGGCGATCCCGATTCACGTCCTCGTCGACCCGAAGGGGATGGTGCGCTGCGTCCGGGTGGGCGCGATTCACGAGCAGAACTACGGCTCGGTGCGGGACCTGATCGCCGGCACCTGAGGCGCTGGACCTGTCGACAGGGTTGCAGTAGCCGGAGCGGGTGCAACTCGATCACCTGCTGAAGAGGAACCGCGAGTGGTCCGATCGGATCCACCGCGAGGACCCCGAGTTCTTCTCGCGGCTGTCGCAGCAGCAAGCCCCCGAGTACCTGTGGATCGGGTGCTCGGACTCGCGGGTCCCCGCCAACCAGATCATCGACATGGCGCCGGGCGAGGTCTTCGTCCACCGCAACATCGCCAACGTGGTGGTGCACGCCGACCTCAACTGCCTGTCGGTGATCCAGTTCGCGGTCGACGTGCTGAAGGTCAAGCACATCCTGGTGGTGGGCCACTACGGCTGCGGCGGGGTGCAGGCGGTGCTCACCGGGCAGCGGCTGGGCCTGGCCGACAACTGGCTGCGCCACGTCAGCGACGTCGCCGACAAGCACGCCGCCTTCCTCGGAACGGCCGCCTTCCTCGGAACGGTGAGCGACACCCAGCTGCGCCACGACCGGCTGTGTGAGCTCAACGTGCTCGAGCAGGTGGTGAACGTCAGCCAGACCACCATCCTCCAGGACGCCTGGGCCCGCGGGCAGGACGTGACGGTGCACGGGTGGGTGTACAGCCTGCGCAACGGGCGCGTTCACGACCTGGGAATCGACGTCGATTCCCTCGTGGCGCTGCCCGCACTGTTCTACCCGTCGCTGGCCCGCATTCGCAGCGAGACGCCCCAGCCTCCCCGCTGAGCTTCAGTCGAACAGCCCGTTCCCCTCGCCGAAGATCTTCGTCGGGAAGCCGCAGATCGCCCGCGAGGCCATCGCCCCCGAGATGATCGCCCCTTCCATGCAGCCGGCGTTCAGCCCGCACTGGGTGTAGTCGCCGACCAGGAAGAGGTTGGTGTAGCCGGTGTTGCCGGGCTCGAGCCGGAAGCGGCTGCTGCCGGTGACCGAGAGCACGTACCGCTCGGACGGCTCGAAGTTCGCCCGCCACCACTGGCTGTCGAGCCGCTCGGGCCCGATCCGGTTGAGCGGGTCGACCAGCAGGCTCCACCGGAAGAGCAGCTTCCCGGTCACCGGGTCGGGGATGAACGCGTCGGGCCAGAGGAACTGCAGCTTGTCGTTGATGAAGTTGAGCGCCTCGGCCTTCGCGAGCGCCTCCTGCCGCGCCGGGTAGCCGAGGTCGGTGCGGGGCGGGTAGCTCCAGTCGCTGTCGGTCATCGAGCCGCAGAAGTAGCCGACCACCTTCGGCTCGTGCGCCGCCGGCCAGTTCTCGTGGGGCAGGGTGATCGACAGATCGGCCCAGGTGTCGAGCGGCTCGCCGAAGGTCGACAGCAGGGACTCGCCGTACTTCCACCCCAGCGAGGCGAGATCCTGGTTGAGCCAGAGCTGAAACGCCTGGGTCCGGTTGGTCTGCAGCCGGGTCAGCATCCGCTGCCACGCCTCGCTGCGGGCGGTCAGCTTCTTCGCCACGTACTGGAGCGGATCGAGCGAGAGCCCGCAGACCACCAGGTCGTAGTCGAGCCCCTTCTTCAGCACCCGCGGCGTGCCGCCCTGCCAGCCCGAGAAATACGACTCGAGGTCGACCTGCTCGTCCTTCAGTTGCTCGCCTTCGACCAGCTGATCGAACAGCGGCAGCGACGGCCAGCACGGCAGCCCTTTGACGTTCATCAGCGGCTGGTACTCGGCGCCGTCGAGGTGGGCCTGGCGGTTGAAGTGGATCTCGGTCACCTCGCTGGGGCCGGTGTCGGGGCAGACCAACTGGGTCACCTCGTGGAAGAACTCGAACTTCACCCCGCGCTGCTTCAGCAACTCGTAGAGCGGCGCGAACACCGTGTCGCCGGTGCCCGCCGCGAACCGCCAGGTGACCGAGCCCTTGTACATCAGGAACATCCGCACCGCGCCGCGCAGCACGGTGCCCGCTTCCATGTCGGGGTTGTTCGTCCAGTGGAAGAGGGCGAACGACGAGCTGTACGCCGACTGGATCAGGCACGACTCGAGCAGCTCTTTGGACGCTCCGTGCTTCTTCACCCAGTCGACGAAGTTCTGGTCGTTGAGCGAGTCGGGGCCTTCATCGAACACGTCGTCCGCCAGCACTCCGATCAGCAGGGTGCCGATCGCGTCGAGGGTGATCCAGGTGCGGTACGCCTCGAGGTCGGTCTTGATCGAGTTGCCGAGGAAGGCGTGAATCAGCGTCAGCGCGAGCCGAATCAGCGGGGGCACCAACCGCCCGGTGAGCCACGGCGTCCCCCCACCCGGGCTCTGGCGCAGCAGGGAAATCGACTTCAGCAGCCCGCGCGCCTGATCGAGGGCGAGGGCGATCGACTTGAGCATCGCCGTCCTCGCCAGCCGGAACGGGGCGGCGAGCGCGCCTTCGAGCAGGTCGTCGTCGAGGTCGGCGAGGTACGCCTCCCACAAGCTCCACAGCAGCTCGAAGCTCTCGAGCACGTAGTCCCACGGAGGCGGGAAGTCGCTGCCCTCTCCCGGCTTCGACGGGTTGCTCGGCAGCGGCAGGTTCCACGCGTGCCACTCGCCCTTGAACTGCTGCTGCATGGTGAAGAAGTTGTGGGGCAGGAACGCCTGCTCGAAGGTGGCGATCGGGTACTCGGGGCCGCGCTTCAGCTGCTCGTACACCGCCCGCATCATCCGGAACGAGCTGTCGTAGAAGCCGAACCACAGGTGCAGCCCGTGCTCTTCGATTCGATCGCCCTGGGTCGGATCGCGGCCGGTCGCGCCCTTGCCGCCCAGCCGCCAGCCCAGCTGGTAGACGGTGATCTCGTAGCGGTCCTGCCACCCCGGCACGCTGGTGAGCTGAAACACGGACGACAGCGAAGCCGCGCCGCCCCCGAGGACGGCGATTCGTTGTTTCATGGCGCGCCAACATAGCCCCACCCTTCGAGGCGTTTGCTATCGTCCGGCCCGACCAAGGGGGCCGCTTCGATGGCGTACAAGTGTCCGAAGTGCGGGGGCGTCGCGAGCCGGGCGCACAGCCCCACCGCGCAGCAGGCGGCCGGGCTGGTGGGCGCGCTGATCTACATGGCCTTCGCCGGCCTCAGCTGCGTCAAGTGCGGCAAGCTCCAGCGCTCCGAGTTCTCGGATGAAGACCGCGGCACGATGGTGCGCAACTCGGTGCTGCTCTTCGTCGGGGGGCTGGTGCTGCTCGCCGCGTGTGTCGGACTGCTGATCGCAATCAACGACTAAGGAGACTCAAAGATGCACTTACTGTTCGCGGCGGTGTTGCTGGCGATTGGCGGCGTGCTGGTGTGGCGCGGAATGCAGGCCAAAGAGAAGACGAAGGTCATCACCGACACCAAGACCTCGCAGGTCGCCCGGATCGTCCCCGGAATGGTCGAGGTGAAGGGAAAGGTTCGCTGCGCCGGGCCGCACGTGGTGAGCCCGATGACCAAATCGCCCTGCGTGCTGTTCCACTTCCACGTCGAAGAGTGGAAGCAGCACGGCAAGAGCGGCTCGTGGCGAACGGTGATCAACGACATCAAGGAAGCCGGCTGCATCCTCTCTGACGGCTCCGGCGACGTGCGGCTCAACCTGCTCGAGGCCGAGCTGCTGCTCAAGCCCGACACCCACGCCAAGTCCGGCAGCTTCAACGACGCCACCCCGGAGCTCGAGGCCAGCCTGGCGGCGTACGGGCGCTCGTCGCAGGGGTTCATCTTCAACAAGGGGATGAAATACACCGAGACGGTGCTTCACGACGGCGACCAGATCTACGCGCTGGGCACCGCCTCGAGCCACCCGGCTGGCGGCTACCAACTGAGCAAGGGCAACAACCTCTTCATCGTGTCCGACAAGACCGAGGAAGAAGTTGTTGCCCACTTCAACAAGTCCGGGTTGACCGGCTTCATCGTGGGAGGCCTGCTGGCTGCGGCGGGCCTCGGCGTTGCGGTGGTGCCCTACTTCTAGCTGGCGCGGATGTCGCGCTGGAGCTTCTCGACCTGCTTCTGGTGGTCCTTGAAGGTCTTCACCGCGCGGTCGATCAGCTTGTCGATCTTGCGGTCACCCTTGATGCGGTTGCTCTCGAGGTTCGAGATGTTCTGCCGCGCGTTCTCGTTGATCATCGAGAGGTACTCGGTGTCGAACTCCGAGCCCTTGAGGGTCTTCAGGCGCTCCCAGCGGGAGTCCTTCGCCTTGGGGTCCACCGTGCCGGCGGCGCTGCCCATCGTCTCGGGAGCGGGGGCGGGCTGAGGCTCGGCAGAAGGGCTGGGGGTGTCGGGGACTTCGGTGGCGGTGCCGGTGCGGGTGTCGCCCGCGGTGCCCATCTGGGTGGTGGTGCCGGTGCCGCCGGTGGTGCCCGAGCCCACCGCGCCGCTGCGGGTGTCGGTGCCGGTGGTGGTGCCGGTGGTGCCGGAGCCGGTGCCGGCCGTGCCGCCCGGGGGCTCGCTGGGCATCTTTTCGCTGGGCATCGGTTCGCTGCCCATCTTCTTCTCGGTGCTGCCGGGTGCGGACTCCATCGACAGGGTGATGTTCCGGTCCTTGGCGAGATCGAGCACCGCCTTGTCGAGCTTCTGGAAGTCCTTCACCTGCTTCTCGGCGAACGACTTCACTCTTTCACTGCCTGCATTCGATTGGGCGATGGTGGCCTGCTCGATGCCGGTCTGACTGACCATGTGAAGTTCGGTCAGCACCTGGGTCGGTGTGAGGGTCTGCTGCTGGGTCTGCGGGGTACTTCCTTGTTCTTTTGGCTCGTAGCTTTCCTTCGGTTGCGGATCGCCTGCGAGCACGAGAGTGGGAATGAGAAACGCTGCTGCAATGAGTGTGGCTTTCATGCTGCCTCCTTAGTGACGGAGGAAATGCATCCCGCATGCCCCGCGGTGGGCCTCAGGCTCACATTTCGAGGCGTTACTCCGCTGGAACCCGGGTCT
>JAGSPQ010000471.1 GCA_018262385.1 Myxococcaceae bacterium
CGACGGACGGGAGAATCGATCGACCGGCCTGGGCCTGAGCTTCTTCCCGGTCGAGAGCGTGATTCCCCCGGTGGCGCCCAACTCGACCGCGCTCCCCGATTCGTTCGTCGCCGAGGGCGGCGTGGGGAGCACCCCCACCACCTTCATCGGCTGCGTGGGGACCACGAGCGGCACCGCACTGGCGCGGTTCGACACGATGGGCAACGTGGTGAGCGCCAACACGAGTCTGCCCGCGGGCATCGGCTGCACCTACAACTCGGTGATCAGCGACAAGAACCCGGCCACCGGGCTGCGCTGGCTGATCGAGCCGGGGGTGGGAGTGTTCGCGTTCGACTCGCGGCCCGAGAATCCACTGAACATCACCGCCTACCAGAAGGCGGTGATCCCGATGATGGGGGTGGGGCCCGATGGCGACGCGCTGATCTGGGACTCGAAGGCGGTGGCGGCGTTCAACTTCTTCCGGGTCTCCTCGACCGGGGCCAACGCTCCGCCGAAGTGGGGCGCGCAGGTGCAGGGGATCATGGCGGGCAGCCCGGTGGTGAGCCAGAACGTGGTCCGGGTGGTGATGTGGCGCGGGATGATCGGCCAGTTCTTCGGGACGATGGTGGTGATGCGCTTCGACTACGCCACCGGGTCCTTCATCAGCGAGAGCGCGCTGGCGACGATCGAGTACGGCGAGTTCAACGATCCGATCATCCCTGCCGCCTCGTTCAACGCGAGCGGGACGCTGGTCTACTTCTCGTACCAGAACTCCGGAGCGCAGAAGGTCACCTCGCAGGTGATCGCCTGCGCCAGCGACAGCCCCACCGGCTGCATCACCGGCGCCCGCAGCTGGACCAGCCCCCTGCTCGACGCGGTAGTGGTGGCGGCAGTGCCGTTCTCGAACGGATCGCTGATCGCCGCGGTCGCCGGGAAGAAGACCTTCTTCCTCTCGGCCTCCACCGGGCAGATCCTCAACGTCTACGACTGGCCGATCAAGCCCTCGGGCAGCCTGGTCACGATGGGCGCGCAGCCGGGCAACGGCACCGACTTCTATCTGCTCAACGGTCCGGCGGGGGCCTACCCGACCGAGATCATCGCGGTCGACAGCCCGCAGAACGGCGAGCTGTGGCGGGTGCAGATCGAAGGAGGGCAGACGCCGCTCTCGGCGATGAACATCGCGATCGACGAGGGCAACCAGGCCTGGCTGCGGGTGGGCACCAACCTGGTGCAGCCGAGCGCGCTCAGCCTCTACCGGACCCAGAAGGGCAGCAACCTCGAGCCCCCCGACGGCGGCTGACCTCGCTCTTCAGCGCCTGGCCAGCGCCCGGGCCACCTGGGCCTGGGTGTAGGAATCGGTGATCTCCCGCACCAGCGCGAAGTGCTCGTCGGACGAGCGCACCTGCAGCATCGCCTGCTCGAGCCAGGCCGCCGAGGCGCCGCGCACCCACGGGCACGCCTGGGCCGGCGCCAGCACCAGGGTGCCGACGACCCCCGCGAGGGGATTTCCTTCGATGCAGAAGCCGTTGTCGGCGGTGCCGGAGAGCTGCCGGGGCGCCTTCTGGGCGACCGCCTCGAAGTCTTCCGGCGCGACCTCGAACCACAGCCCGATCCGGAACTCCTCCCCGCCGAGCACCGGCAGCGGCAGCAGCGCGCGGACGAAGCGCCGGCCCTCGAGCTGGGCGAAGTTCTCGTTGATCTGCCGCTCGCCGCGCGGAACCGCCAGCAGCGCGTCGGGGATCCGGAAGCTGAAGTCGAGCGCCTGGCGCATCGCCTCGGTCGGGCCGGCCAGGTGGGTCGCCGCGTCGCGGTCGAAGAACAGCAGCACGTCGAGCAGCGCGAACACCGCCGCCAGCCGCGCCTCGTCGGTCACCACCGTCGGGCGGATGCGGGTCAGCAGCCCCGGCCCGAGCACGCCGGCCGGCTGGTAGGTGGTGCGCCCGTCGGAGGCGACGAACGCCCAGGCGGCGCACTCGGCCTTCAGCAGCGGGCCCTGCAGCCCGACCAGCACCCGCCGCTGCCCCTGGTGGTGGAGCAACACCGCCTCGAACCCGTGGCGCCCTTCGGGGCCGGTGATCGCCCCCTCCAGCCAGGGCAGCCGCTGGCGGCACCCGCACGGACACGCACGCCGCTCGCGGGAGGCGACCTCGAGGCGGTGGGTGCGCCGGAAGTCCTCCTCGCTCATCCCTTCGGCCTCCGGGCGACCAGCAGCGCCTCGACGTTTCCCGCCGGGCCGGGCAGCGGGGAATCGATCCAGCCGACCTCCAGCAGGCCGGCGTGGGCGACGAAGCGGCGGATGTCGTCGATCACCTCGCTGCGGGCGGCGGCGTCGCGCACCACCCCGCCCTTCTCGACCCGATCCGCGCCCACCTCGAACTGCGGCTTCACCAGGGCGATCAGCAGCCCGTTGGCTTTGAGCTTCGGCAGCACCGCCGGCAGCACCAGCTTGAGCGAGATGAAGCTGACGTCGATCACCATCACGTCGACGCGCTCGGGCAGATCCTCGTCGGTGAGGTGGCGGGCGTTGACCTTCTCGCGCGAGATCACCCGGGGATCCTGGCGCAGCTTCTCGTGCAGCTGGGCGCGGCCGACGTCGATCGCGTGCACCCGCGCCGCGCCTTCCTGCAGCAGGCAGTCGGTGAAGCCGCCGGTGCTGGCGCCGATGTCCGCGCAGACCGCGCCCTTCACGTCGAGCTGGAAGTGATCGATCGCGCCCTTGAGCTTCAGGCCGCCGCGCGAGACGTACGGCAGCACCTCGCCCTTCAGCCGCAGCTCGATCTCGACCGGCAGGCGCACCCCGGGCTTGTCGACCCGCTGGTCTCCCGCCACCACCTGCCCGGCGAGGATCAGCGCCTGCGCCCGGGTGCGCGACTCGGCCAGGCCGCGCTCGACCAGCAGCACGTCGGCGCGCTCCTTCTTCACCGCAAGAGCCCGAGCGCGGTGCGCTCCAGCCCCGCCGCGTCGAGGCCCAGCTGGGCGCGCTGGGTCCGCGCCTCGCCGTGGGGCAGGAAGCGATCGCCGGGCATGCCGACGGTGGCGACCCTGGCCGAGATCCGGCGGGCCGCGAGCAACTCGAGCACCGCGCCGCCCAGGCCGCCGCGCACCGTCCCCTCCTCCACCGTCACCAGCGCGCCGGTCGCCGCCGCCTCGAGCACCGCCGCCTCGTCGAGCGGAGCGGCGTAGCGCGCGTCGAGCACCGACCAGTCGGGGTGGGCCCGCGCCGCCTCCAGCGCCGGCAGCGCCAGCGGGCCCAGGGTCACCAGGGTCAGCTTCGGGCTGGGCGCCCGGCGCAGCCAGCGCGCGCCGGCGGGCGAGCCCCCCCCGCGCGGATCGGCAGGCGGCAGCGTGCCGCGGGGGAAGCGGATCGCGAACGGGCCGTTGGCGGCCAGCGCCGCGCCGAGCAGCCCGTCGAGATCCTCGCCCCAGACCGGAGCGGCCACCGTCATCGAAGGCAGCGCGCGCAGGAAGCCGACGTCGTAGGCGCCCTGGTGGGTCGCTCCGTCGGCACCGACCACCCCGGCCCGATCGATCGCGAACACCACCGGCAGGCTCGGCAGCGCGACGTCGTGCACCACCTGGTCGTACGCCCGCTGGAGGAAGGTCGAATAGATCACGCACACCGGCCGCAAGCCGGCGTGCGCCAGCCCGGCGCAGAACGCGACCGCGTGCTGCTCGGCGATGCCGACGTCGAACACCCGGTCGGGGAAGCGGGCCTTCAAGGCGACCAGCGACGAGCCCTCGAGCATCGCCGGGGTCACCGCCACCACCCGCGGGTCGCGCTCCATCGCGCGCTCGAGGGTCGAGACGAACGCGTCGGAGAAGGTCGGCTGCCCGGCCCGCGAGCGGACCAGCTTTCCGTCGCGCAGCTCGTACGGGCCCATCGCGTGGCCGCGGGTGCGCCCGTCGTCCTCGGCGGGAGCAAAGCCGCGGCCCTTCTGGGTGCGCACGTGCAGCACCGCCGGCCGGGGCGACTTCGCGAGCCGGCGGGTGGCCTCGAGCAGCCCAGGCATTTCGTGGCCGTCGACGGTGCCGAGCCAGGTGAAGCCCAGCGCCTCGAAGAACTGGCGCGAGTGGGCGCCGAGCAGCCGCGGCACCGCGCCGACGTTGTGGGAGATGCTCATCCCGTTGTCGTTGAGGACGACTTTCAGTGGCAGCTCGCCGTAGCCGGCGTTGTTGAGACCCTCGAAGGTCAGCCCGCCGGTGAGCGCGCCGTCGCCGACCACCGCCACCACCTGCCCCGGCTGGTGGGCGTGGCGCTTGGCGGCGAGGATCCCCAAGGCCACCGAGACCGCGGTGCAGGCGTGGCCGGCCCCGAAGGCGTCGTGCTCGCTCTCGGCCGGGTCGAGGAAGGGGGCGATTCCTCCCGCCTGCCGCAGCGTCCCCATCCGCGGCCCCCGGCCGGTGAGCAGCTTGTGGGCGTACGCCTGGTGGCCGACGTCGAAGACGATCCGATCCACCGGAGACTTGAAGGTGCGGTGGAGGGCGACGATCAGCTCGACCGCGCCG
>JAGSPQ010000472.1 GCA_018262385.1 Myxococcaceae bacterium
CGCGCCAAAGCGAAAACCCCAGTCACGCACTCGGCTCTGCGGATTTCTTGAAGGGCCATCAAGCGCGAGTCTGGTTGCCTTTTCTCTTTCCCGGGCCTGTTAGCTTGGCCGCAATGACCAACGCGCGCCGCCTCGCTCTCGCCGGAGTGCTCCTCGGTTGTTCCAGCGCCGGCGCCCAGCCCTCGATCGTGATCGCCGGCGACACGATCGTGGTGGCGGGCAAGCCGCTGTCGGTCACCGTCAAGAGGCTCTTGTCCACCGAGTCGCCCGAGCTGACCGAGGCCCTGCTCGCGCGACGCGCGCAGGCTCCAGAAGAGAATCCGTGCGGACAGATTCAGGTGCCGGGCGGCACGACGTTCGCGCTGATCGGGAAGGTGCTCGCCGCGTGCACCACCGCGGGGCTCACCTCGATCGGGCTGCGGGAGACAGCGGCGCAGCCGATCGTCGCCGTCACCACCGCGGCCAGCCCGGATGCAAAGGTTCCCATCGTCCTCAAGGTGACGGCGACCGACCTTCGGCTGATCGTCGCAGGAGCGGTGACGGGTCCATTCGCGACGGGAATGCTCCTCGAGAAGGTCAAGGCGATGCGGGCGGGCCTGCCGGGGCAGTTGGCAATCACCGTGGAGGTCGAGGAGTCGGTGCCGTTCGCCTCTGTGCGGGATGTCCTCGAAATCTGTACTCGGGGTGGCCTGTCGCAGCTGACGCTCAAGGGCAGCGCGGCGTCTGGTGTGCCGAAGCCGGAACCGACGAAGGAAGCGGCGGCAGAGCTGGCCGTCCAGGGAGCTTTGGACCAAGAGCTCATTCGAAAGGTCGTGCTCAGCAACCAGGCGCAGGTCAGGGCTTGCTACGAGAAGGTGCTCGCCGGGTTCCCCAAGCTCGACGGGAAGGTGTCGCTGAAGTTCTCCATCAGCGCCGACGGCTCGGTGAGATCGGCCGTCGCCGAGTCGACCTCCAACCTGGAGCTGTCCGGCTGCATCTCGGATCGGGTCAAGACCTGGGTGTTTCCCAAGCCGAGGGAAGGTGGGGTGGTGGTGGTGACCTACCCGTTCACCTTCACCTTGAAGTAGCCGTGCTTCGCTCAGGACTTCGCCAGGCGCACGATCAGCCGCTCGGCAAAGTCGATGCTGGCGGCCAGTTGCGTGACGTCGAGGTTCGACGAGGTGTCCGTGGGGTGGTGGTAGTGGCGCGCCGAGCCGACGCCTGGATCGATGCAGGTGAGGGTCACCGCCGGGAAGCCGCGCACCAGGAAGGGCAACGCGTCCGTCGCGCCGGCCGGAATCACGAACCTGCTCACCGCCGGCTGCGCTGGGTGCTCCGCGCTGGTGTCGCGAACGGCGGCCTCGAGCGCCGGGGGCACCGGCAGCCGCCAGAGCTCACCCTCCTCGAGAAAGTGAAGCGCTCCATTCGTCAGACCGTCGAGGCCCAGGACGATGGTCTCGGCCGGGCTCCACTCGCGGCTGCGGTCCATCGCTTCCGCCAGGCGCAGCGCCCCTCCGGTGCCGGCTTCTTCTGAACCACTGATGACGATGACCAACTCGACGTCGTCCGGGAGCCGGCCTTCGAGCCGGGTCGCGAGCTCGACGCACGCGGCGCAGCCCGAGAGGTTGTCGGCTGCGCCGGGGACGACGCGGTCGCGCAGCACCACGTCGAGGTTCAGCAGGAAGACCAACGCCGCGGGAATCGAGAGCGCGCCCAGCAGCCAGGTCGGTACGATCCACAGGCCGAGGGCCGCGATCAGCTCCAGCACCGCGAGCGCCGCCACCGTCGCCGTCGCGAGGCCCAGCTGCTTTCGAAACCAGCCCAGGCCCGGGGGCGGCTGGCCGGCCGCAAGCTTGATCAAGGCAGGCGAGAACACGAGCCCGGTGAAGGCCGCGTCGGCGTGAGAGACCAGCACCAGGCGGCGCCGCAGGGCCGCCTTCGCCGGCTTCACCGCGAGCAGGTTCTGAGAGGTGATGTTGGGGAGGAGGCTGCGCAACAGCAGCCCGCGGCGCATCGACTCGAGCCCGTACGAGAGCGCGACCAGCGCATGCAGCGCGGCTCCGAGCCACGGTCGCCACAGCCCTACCCCGGTCCCCAGGGTCGCCAGGCCGAAGTGCAGCATCAGGCTCGCGTAGAGGCTCTGGCTGAAGCGGAACGGCCTCCACTCGAGGCGGAAGCCGGCGGCTTCGAGGTCCGCCCCCAGGCTGGCCTGGGCCGCCTTCTCCGTCGCAGTGCCCGCGAGGCGCCGCTCCCCGAGTGCCTCCAGCGCGCGGATCCGATCGATCGGACTGAGAGGATCGGCCATGCGAAGACTCCGGCGCATCGGGTGAACGAGGGCGCGGACCTTGTTCGATCAGTTCCCCCGCGGCAAGTCCGCGCTCAGCTGACCCGCATCACGTCCAGCGAGCTGCTGACCGCGATGAAGTGGCAGATCGCCGCGGTGATCACCAGCGCGTGGAACACCTCGTGGTACCCGAAGACCGCCGGCCAGGGATCCGGGCGCTTCACCGCGTAGACCAGCGCGCCCAGCGAGTAGATCACCCCGCCCGCCGCCATCCACAGCACCGGCCCGAGGCCGATCGTGGCCAGCAGCGGCATCGCGTAGAACACCGCCAGCCAGCCGACCGCGACCGCCAGCACCGCGACGATCCACTTCGGCGCCTGCACCCAGAAGAGCGACTGGAGCACGCCGAGCGCCGCTCCCGTCCACGCCACGGCCAGCATCCGGAAGGTCGACTCGGGCTCGAGGGTGAACGCCAGCGGGGTGTAGGTGCCGGCGATGAGCACGAAGATCGCCGAGTGGTCGAGCCGGCGCATCCGCTGGCGGGCGGCCGGGGTGCGCCAGGTGACCAGGTGGTAGAGCGCGCTGACGCCCAGCAGCATGCACAGGCTCGCCGCGTAGACCGCGCAGGCCAGCTTCGCCGTCGGGCCGTGAGCAAAGACCACCAGCACGATCCCGGCGATCAGGGCGAGGAAGACGGTCACTCCATGGGAGACCCCCCGCAGCTTCGGCTTCGAGGGGGCGTCGGCGAGCGCGGAAGTAGCCATCGACTGCCCTCCTGCCAAGCGTTCCACCTAGAGTCCAGCCTGATGCTGCTGCTGCCCCTGATCGCGTCCCTGCTGCTGGCGACTGCGCCCCGCGTCACGGTCAGCGCGGTGGCCTGTCAGAGCGTCGCCGACTGCTGGCTGGACGAGGAGGCGAAGCCGATCAAGCGGCCGAAGCAGCACCGCGGCAAGCCGCTGCCCGCCGGCGACTGCGGGAAGAAGCTGAAGTGGCTGCGCAACCGGCTCGCCTGCGAGCAGAGCGTCTGCACCGTGACCTTCGTCGGCGACCGGTGCTGATCAGGTGCGGGCCATGAACTCGTCGAGCTCTTCTTCGTCCGCGTCTTCCACCTCCTGGTAGCGGACCTCGTAGATCAGCGGCCCCCGGCGGAAGCGGAAGACCAGGCCTTCGGAGTCGACGGTGTAGGCGCCCCTGCCCCAGTGCTCGGCGACGCCGTCGAGCAGCACTCCGCCCTCGTCGCGCTCGTAGCGACCCGCGTGGGGGCCGAGGCGATAGCGGCCGTCCGGGTAGAGGGTGAGCCGGGGCAGCGACGGCTCGGTGTCCTCGCCCAGCACGTTGACCGAGGCGATCTCGAAGACCTGCACCGGGAAGACGCGGGGCTGGGCGCGGATCAGCTCGACCACCACCACTCCCTTCGCACTGGCGTGGCGGATCCACAGCTTCCACGTGCCGCCCTTGCGGTCCTTCAGCTCGTACGGCTCGTTGAGCACCGTCACCTCGCGGCGATCGAAGCTGCCCGCGCGGCTGGCGCGCTTGATCCCCGACTGGGCCCAGACGCTGCGGTGGGTGATCTTCAGCTCGGCATCGAGCGGGGTGGTGACCCGGCTGCGCGAGAGCGAGAACGCGAGCACGCCCTCGTGCGCGACGAAGACCTCGGCGCTGGCTCGGGTGGGGATCAACGACAGGGCAACGAGGACCAGGACCGCACGGCACATGCGGAAGGTCACTGCATCGCCCCTGCCTGTGCGCTCGAGGCCCGGGTTGACTGGGGTTTTCGCGCCGGCCGCAGCGCAACCGGTGCGTGGTAACGCTCGTACCTCACCTCCCAGGCGACCTGCCCGCGGAGGAACCGGAACACCAGCCCCTCTCCGTTCACCGCGTACGTGGCCCGGCCCCAGCTGCCGGGGACGCCGTCGAGGGTCACTCCGGCTTCGTCGAGCGCGTAGCGGCCGCGCCCGGTTCCGAGCCGGTAACGGCCGTCGGCGAACAGGGTCAGCGGAGCGAAGGTCGGCTCGGCCGGGAGGCCGTCGATGGTGACCGCCACCGCCCGGAACACCCGGTCGCCCAGCGGGGCGGGGGGCCGGGCGCGAACCAGCTCGACCTCCACCCGCTCGCCCTGGGCGGCGCGCAGCCACAGCCGCCACTTCCCGCCGGCGCCGTCGGTCAGCTCATACGGCTCGCCCAGCACTGCGACCTCGCGGGTGGCGGGCGCTCCAGTG
>JAGSPQ010000473.1 GCA_018262385.1 Myxococcaceae bacterium
GCGTTGCTCCGTGAGCAAGCGCCCAGCCGCTTCGCAACCCTGCTGAACGCATGGTTCGAGGGCAGCGGCTGCGAAGGTTGATGCGCAGCTGGGCGCCCGCGCGGAGTAATTCCTCTGCCGCGCAATGGCGACGCGGGCAGGCGCGAAAAGTGCGCGCGAACGAGATCAACGCAGTGCGCCGCCTCGGCGGAGCAATTCTGGCGCGGTCATTGCCTCTTGCGCGCCGGAGCCGATGAACTCCGCGATTCCCCAGCTGCACGACTACCTCCACGACGCGGCCCGGCGCGCTCCCCACAAGGTCGCCCTGGTGGTCGAGGACGCGCGGGTCACCTACCGCGAGCTCGAGGCCCGCTCGAACGCGCTGGCGAACACCCTCGTCTCCCACGGGGTGCAGCGCGGCGATCGGGTGGTGGTGTTCGCCGAGAACGGGGTCGAGGCGGTGGTGGCGTTCTGGGCGGCGCTGAAGGCCAACGCGGTGGCCTGCGTGATCAACCCGCTGACCAGGCAAGACAAGCTCGCCTACTGCCTCCAGGACTGCCGGGCGGCCGCGCTGATCACCGACGCGCACCTGGCCCCGGCCTTCGTGCCGGCGGCGGCCCGCTCGAAGTGGCTGAGGGCGATCGTCTGCGTGGGGCCCTTCGATCCGCACCAGACCCGGGGGCTGCCGGTGATCGGCTGGGAAGAGGCGCTCGCGGACGGAGACCCGGAGGCTCCTCCGCCCCGCCGCGGGCTCGACGTCGATCTGGCGGCGATCATCTACACCTCGGGGAGCACCGGCGAGCCGAAGGGGGTGATGCTGACCCACCGCAACATGCTCACCGCCGCCACCTCGATCTCGACCCTGCTCGAGCTCAACGGCGACGACGTGATCCTGAGCGTGCTCCCGCTGGCGTTCAACTACGGGCTGTACCAGATGATCCTCTCGGTTCGCATGGGAGCGCGGCTGGTGCTCGAGCGCTCGTTCAGCTTCCCGGTGACGGTGCTCGAGAAGGCGGTCGAGGAGCAGGTGACGGGGTTTCCCGGGGTGCCGACGCTGTTCTCGATTCTGGCCGAGCTGAAGACGCTCGATCACTACGACCTCTCGAGCGTCCGCTTCGTCACCAACACCGCCGACGTGCTCACCACCCGGCACGTCCAGTTGCTCGAGCGGCTGTTCCCCCGGGCGCGGATCTACTCGATGTACGGGCTCACCGAGTGCAAGCGGTGCTCGTGCCTGCCGCCGGAGGATCTGAAGCGCAAGCCGGGCAGCGTCGGCTTCGCGATCCCCAACACCGAGCTGTGGCTGGTCGACGAGCACGATCGGCGGCTGGGCCCGGGAATGGTGGGCGAGCTGGTGATCAGCGGCGCGACGGTGATGCTCGGCTACTGGGACAAGCCGGACGAAACGGCGAAGCGGCTGCGCCCGGGCCCGCTGCCCGGCCAGCAGGTACTCTACACCGGAGACCTGTGCCGGCTCGACGACGAGGGGTACCTGTATTTCGTCGCCCGGATGGACGACATCATCAAGTCGCGCGGCGAGAAGGTGGCGCCCAAAGAGGTCGAGACCGCGCTGATGAACGTACCCGGGGTGCGCGAGGCGGCGGTGATCGGCGCTCCTGATGCGCTGCTCGGCACGGCGGTGAAGGCGTTCGTGGTGCTCGAGGCGGGCGTGGGCCTCACCGAGAAGCAGCTGCAGCACGAGTGCAAGAAGCGAATCGAGAGCTTCATGGTCCCCCGGCAGATCGTCTTCGTGCCCGAGCTGCCGAAGACCACCACCGGGAAGATCAAGAAGACCGAGCTGCGTTAGGGCCTCTCGACCCCCAGGGCGAGTGTGCAGATCGCTGCACAGCTGGCTCAATCATCCGTGCGGCTGGCTGCACATCGAGCCGCCGGGCAGAGGCGGCCGGGCGAGGCGCATCGATTGCACTGGGAGGCTGTGCCTCAACAGCTGCACGGCGTTCCGCTGAGCCGCCTGTTCCTGGAGACCCGGATGGACTTCTTCGACCCGAACGTACACTCGAGCGACCTGTTCCGAATGGGAGGAGCAGGCCATCTCGCGCTGGTCCTGATCCTGTTCGGACTCCTGGCCCTGATGGTCCTCAACCGGAACAGGCTCGTGGAGCTTCGCCAGAGCCGGGCCTTCATGGCGGGGACTGCCGGCTTCGTCCTGTCGCTCGAGCTCGGTGCTGGCCTCTTGAAGTTCATCTACCCTTGCGAGCCGGCGTTCGAGCGCATCCCCCTTCAGCTGTGCGCGACGCTGAAGCTCGCGATCACGGCGCTCATCCTGCTCAAGCGCTACGACCTGGTGAAGTACGTCTCGATCTGGGCCATCGGGGCAGGGTTCATCTCGTTCGCGAACCTCAACCTCGCCGGAGGGAGCTTCGGGAACTTCTCGTTCTGGCACTACCTCGTCGGCCACTACTACCTGTTCGTGGTCCCGATCTTCCTCTTCCTGACCGGCGAGTTTCGCTACGACCTCCGCTACCACTCCCGATCGGTGCTCGGCCTTGCCGCCTGGTCCTTGCTGATCTTCCTCGTCAACTGGGCCTTCGACGCCAACTACATGTACTCGGGCCCGCACAATGAAACGGTCGTCGCCTTCATCCCCGATCGATTCATGGTCTGGCCGCTGAACTTCGTTTCCTATCTGCTGATCGGCGTGGTCCTGCTCAGCTCGATCTTTGCCATCATGAGGATCTCCCAGGGACGGCTGGACAGGGTTTCCGCTCCGGGCTCCGACCGGTTGCCCGCTGGAGCCGCTGGGCGTCACCTTCAGGGCGTCTCGACCACCGGCGGGGTCGAGGGCCTCGCCACCGCCCGCGTCAGCCGGACCTTCGCCCGGTCGGCGAGCAGGTAGAAGGCCGGCACCACCAGCAGGCTGAGCGCGGTCGAGATCACCAGCCCGCCGATCACCGCGATCGCCATCGGGCGGCGGATCTCGCCTCCCTGCCCGAGCGCCAGCGCCGCCGGCACCGCGGCCATCATCGTCGCGACCGAGGTCATCAGAATCGGCCGCAGCCGCACCGGGCCGGCCTTCAGCAGCGCCGCTTCGGTCGCCAGCCCCTCGCGCCGAAGCTGGTTGGTGTAGTCGACCAGGATGATCGAGTTCTTCTTCACGATCCCCATCAGCAGCAGCAGGCCGATCATGCTGAAGATGTTCAGGGTCGAGCCCGAGCCGAGCAGCGCGAACGCCGCGCCGGCGATCGAGAGCGGAAGAATCGTCAGCACCGTCACCGGGTGGAGGAACGAGTTGAACTGCGAGGCGAGCACCATGTACGCGACGAGGATCCCCAGGATCAGCGCGAACACCAGCCCGCCGAACGAGTCGCGGAAGGCGACGCTCGCGCCGCCCAGCACCACCCGGTAGCCCTGCTTCAGCTCGGCCCCCAGCCCCTCGACGGCGGCGATCGCCGCTTCCTGCGAATGGCCGGGAGCGACGTTGGCGAAGAAGGTGATCGCCCGCTCGCGATCGCGCCGGGTGATCGCCTGCAGCGCCGGCCGTTCTTCCTGGCTGACCAGGGTCGACACCCGATCCGCTGGCCGCCGATCAGGGTGTTGAGGGTGCTGGCCAGCTCTTCGATCGACACCCCGAGATCCGAGGCGCGCTGGCGGTTGGGCACGATCCGCAGCTCGGGCATTCCCAGCTGGTAGTCGGTGTCGAGGTCGACCACCTGGCCGGTGGCGAGCAGCTTGCCCTTCAGCGCGTCGGCCTCGGCGATCAGCGTCTCCCAGTCGGCGCCCCGCACCGAGAACTCGACCGGAAAGCCGCGCTGGGCGGTGAAGCCGGACTGCGACAGATCCTGCACCGAGGCCTTCACGCCGGGAATGGCGTTGAGCTCCTTGCGCAGCACCTGGGAGAACGCCGCCTGGGACATCCGCTGCTTCGACGGCTTCAAGGTGAGGAACATCACCCCGCCGTTCACCCCGGCGCCGCCGAAGCCGCCGATCACGGTGTAGTTGCGCAGCACCTCGGGCCGCCTGGCCACGGCCTCTTCGGCGCGCTTGAACAGCAGGTTGGTCTCGTCGAGCGAAGAGCCGACCGCGGTCTGCAGCCGCACCATCAGCCGGCTCTGATCCTGCGAGGGGACGAACTCGCTCGGCAGCGCGCGGAAGGCGGCGATCGCGCCTCCGAGCACCACCAGCGCACCCAGCAGCACCACTCCGGGGCGGCGCAGCCCGCGGGCGAGCAGGCGGGCGTAGAGCGCCTCGAGGAAGTGGAAGGCGCGATCGACCCGCTTTCCAATCGGGCCGCGATCGTGCCGGGAGGTGTCGAGGATCTGCGCCGCCCGCGCCGGAGCGAGCGTCACCGCCTCGAGGAAGCTGAACGACACCGCGAGGCAGAGGGTGACTCCGAACTGGAGGAAGAAGCGGCCGACCACCCCGTCCATGAAGATCACCGGGATGAAGATCGCGATCACCGCGGCGGTGGCGGCCAGCGCGGCGAAGGTGATCTCTTTCGTGCCGTCGCGCGCGGCGGTCACCCGGTCTTTGCCCTTCTCGCCGTGGCGGAAGATGTTCTCCATCACCATGATCGAGTCGTCGACCACGATCCCGACCGCCAGCGAGAGGCCGAGCAGGGTGAAGGTGTTGAGGGTGAAGCCGAGGAAGTAGATCACCGCCACGGTGCCCAGCAGCGACATCGGGATCGCCAGCACCACGTTGAGGGTGCTCGACAGGCTCCCTAAGAACATCCAGCACACCAGCGCGGTCAGCAGCACCGCCAGCAGCAGCTCGAGCTGGATGTCGTGCACCGACTCTTCGATGAAGCGGGTGTTGTCGAAGTTGACCCCCACCTCCATGTCCTTCGGCACCGTCTTCTGCAGCAGGGCCAGCTCGGCCTTCACCGCGCGGGCGACCTCGACCGCGTTCGAGCCGCGCAGCTTCTTGATCCCCAGGCCCTGGGCGGGCTGGCCGTCGACCCGGGAGAGCCGGCGCTGATCCTCGAAGCCGTCTTCCACCAGCGCGACGTCCGACAGGTACACCGGCGCGCCGCCGACCTCGCGCAGCACGATCTTCCGCAGCGTCTGCAGATCGAGCGCCTCGCCCAGCACCCGGACACTGACCTCGCGCCCTTCGGTCTGGAGGTAGCCGGCGGGCAGCTCGAGGTGGTTGGTCCGCAGCGCCTTGATCACGTCGGCGACCGTCACCCGCTGGGCGTCGAGCTTCTGGGCGTCGATCCAGATCCGGATGCTCCGGTCGAGGTAGCCGCCGAGCATGATCTCGCCCACCCCGGGCACCGTCTGCAGCTTCTCCTTGATCTGGTAGCGGGCGACGTCGCTGATCATTGCCTGCGGGTAGGGCCCCGAGACCCCGACCCAGAGGATCGGCTGATCCTCGGGGTTGTTCTTCGACACCACCGGCGGGTCGATGTCGCGGGGCAACAGCCGCTGCACCTGCGCCACCCGGGTCTGCACGTCCTGGAGCGCGGCGTCGACGTTGCGCTTCAGATCCAGCTCGATGGTGATGTTGGCGCTGCCCTGGCGCGAGGTGCTGGTGATCGAGCGGATCCCCTCGACCTGCACCACCGCCTCTTCCAGCGGCTCGACCACGTCGTGCTCGATCACCTCGGGCGCGGCGCCTTCCCAGTCGACCTTCACGTTGATGGTGGGGAAGTCGACGTCGGGGAACTGGCTGATCCCGATGCGCGAGAACGCGACGCCGCCGAAGACGATCGTGGCGGTCATCATCATCCACGCCAGCACCGGCTTGCGGATGCAGATCTCGGTCAGGCTCATCGCGGCCTCACTGGGCCCCGCCGACGCCCGCGCCCGGCTCGCGGGCGACCGGGGTCGGCCCGGCGATCACCACCTGCGCTCCGTCGCGCAGCGCCTCGGCGCCGCGGATCACCAGCTGCTCGCCGGGCTTGAGCCCGTCTTTGACCTCCACCCGGCCGTCGGTGGTGCGCATCCCCAGCTCGAGGATCCGTTCCTTCGCGGTGGTGCCCTGGATGACGAAGGCGAGGAAGCCGCGCTCGCTCGGCCGCACCGCGGTCTGGGGCACCACCGGCGCCTCGCGGGTCTGCCCGACCGGCACGGTGACCTCGGCGAAGGCGCCCGGCCGCGCGCGCTCGCGATCGGCGGCCTCGACCTCGGCGGTGACGGTCACCATCCGGGTGGCCTCCTCGGCGACCTCGGCGACGCTGGCGATCTTCGCGGTCATCGGCTTCGAGTCGCCGCTCGAGAGGAAGCGCACCGGCATCCCCGGCAGCAGCCGCTGGGCGTCGGGCTCGGGGACCTTGAAGCGGACCAGCAGCGGATCGCGGCGGACCATCGAGGCGAGCGCAGTGCCGACCGGGACGTACTGCCCGGTGCTGACGGTGCGGGTCTGCAGCACTCCGGCGACCGGCGCCCGGACGTAGGCGTCGCGCAGGTTGAGCTCGGCCTGCTCGAGGGTGACCTGGGCCGAGGCGAGATCCGCCGCGGCGGTGGCGACCCGCGAGGTGAAGGTGGCCAGCTCCTCGAAGGTGATCAGCCCCGGCGACGTCTTCTGCACCTGCTCGCGGCGGGCGAGCGCCGCGTCCGCCTCGGCCTTGGTGGCGGCGACCCGGTCGAGCGCGGCCTTCGCAGCGCGCACCATCAGCGTGTACCGGCGGGAGTCGATCTCGACCAGCAGCTCGTTGGCCTTCACCCGCTGGCCCTCGACGAACCGCACGCTGTCGACCGCGCCGGCGACCCGGGCGGTGATCTGCACCCGCTCGAAGGCCTCGACCGAGCCGACCGCGTTGAGGGTGTACTCGACCTCGCGCACCTGCACCGGCTCGGTCTGCACCGGGAACACCAGCGCCTTGCGCGCGCCCACGCTGCCCGGCTTGCCGCCCGGGCCGGGGCCGCCGCCGCCTTCCTTCGCGCAGCCCGCCACCATCCACACACACAGCGCCAGCGCCAGGGGCTTCACGGGGTCACCTCGCGGCCGAGCGGGTCGACGCCGATCGCCGCCCTCAGATCGAGCAGCGAGAGCGCCAGCCCGTATTGTCCCCGCGCCAGCTCGACCTCGGCTTCGAAGCGGCGCAGCGAGGCGTCGGCGACCTGGAGCGTGGAGGCCAGGCCCTGCCGGTAGAGCTCCTCGGTCTCGGTGGCGTTCTTCTGCGCCACGTCGGAGGCGACCTTCGCCTGGGCCAGCGAGGCCTGCGCGCTCTTGAGCGACACCAGCGCGGCCTGGACGTCGAAGGCGACCTTGCGCTGGCGCAGCCGGGCCTGGAGCGAAGCGCTCTGGGCCTCGGCCAGCCGCTGCCGCCGTTCGCCGTAGCGATCGCCGCCGTCGAAGAGCGCCCAGGCGAGATCGACGCCGAAGGAGCCGCCGCCGACCCGGCCGCTGAGCCCCGGCTCGTTGGTCAGCCGGTACTGGGCGACGAGCGAGAGGGTGGGGAACAGCCGCGCGTTCGGCTCGTCCGACAGCGCCCCGGCCTGGGCGGCGCGGGCCACCGCGGCGGCGACGTCGAGCCGGGAGTCCTGGGCCTTCGCGAGCGCCTGCGCGCTGAGCTCGGGCGAGGCGGAAGCGGCGGTCTCCAGCAGGGCGGCGGGGCGCTCGAGCGCGTCGAGCTCGCCGGGCGCCGCGTCGAGCAGCCAGGCGAGCTGAATGCGCGCGGTCTCGGCGGTCGAGGTGGCGCGGGTGAGCTCGCGTTCGGCGGTGGCGGCCTCGAGCTGGGCGCGGGTGACATCGTTGACGCTGACCAGGCCGGCGGCCTGGCGCGACCCGCTGTCCTTGACCGCCTGCTGGGCGAAGTCGACCCGCCGGCGCGCGGCGTCCACCACCGCCTGCGACGAGAGCGTCTGCAGGAACGCGTCACCCGCCTCGAACGCGAGCAGCCGGCGCGAATCGGCCGACTCCAGCTTCGTCGCCTCGAGCTCGCGCGCCGCGGCGCGGTAGAGCGGGATGCCGCGGGCGTCGAACACCGTCCACCGCGCGGCCGCCACCGCCGAGAGCGCGTTGGGTTCCTGGACGACGAGCGGCTGCCCGCCGGCGCTCACCGGCTCAGGCGCGCCTGGGAGGCAGTGGTGTTCAGGTGGGAGATCTTCGCCCGCTCGTTGCGCTCGATCGTCCGGTCCACCGCCTGCTCGAAGGTCAGCGGCCCGGCGAAAGCCGGCGGGCAGCCCAGGAGGACGACGGCAGCGAGAAAGCGCATCGAGGTGGCCGGTTTGACACTGAACACTCAGGATCGACAACCGTTAAGCCTCAGGTGACGAATCCCGGCGAAAAGTCTCAGGGGCCGTTGGGTTTGGCCGAGAAGCGCCGCAGGTTGTTCTCGGCGCGGCGGCCCTCGGGCTCGATCTGGAAGCCGGCGCTCTCGACCGCCGCCTCGGTGTCCCGGTTGGGGTGGCAGCCACCGGCGACCGTGGTCCACAGCGGCTGGATCAGGTCCTGCCAGCGCCCGCCCAGCCGCGAGGTCGACCGCACGTGCTCCAGCATCCGCAGCCGGCCCCCGGGTGCCAGCACCCGCTTCACCTCGGCCAGCCCGCGCCGCGCATCGGGCACCGAGCAGAAGACCAGCCCGCTCACCACCGTGTCGAACGTCTGGGGCCGGAAGGGGAGGGCGTGGGCGGTCGCGCGCACCAGCGGCACCGAAGGCGCGCGCCGCCGGGCAGCCGCCAGGTTGTCGGCCGAGGGATCGACGCCCACCACCTGACAGTCGGGCGAGTAGAGCGGCAGGTTTCGCCCGGTGCCGCAGCCGATGTCGAGCGTCCGCCCCCGCGCGCCCTTCACCAGCCACTGCCGCCAGCGCTCGAGGCCGAAGAGCTCGAACACCGCCATCAGCCCGTCGTAGACGACGGGGATCTGCTCTACGCCGCGCATTTTTCTGGCTCCTGGTTCCGCTTCCCGGGTTCTGGGCAAACGCGCCCGCTCACCGACCGTAGTACCAGGCCGTCGCCGCGAGGCGCTCGGCCCCCGAGTGGAGGACCTCGTGCTCGATCTTCTCGGACAGGAAGATCACCAGCCGCCCCAGGCGCGGCTCGAGGTCGACCGACGGGTCGAGGAACAGCCGCAGCTGGCCGCCATCGACCGGGGTCCACGCCGGGTTCAAGTAGACGATCGCGGTCACCCGGCGGTTGTTCCCGCCCTTGAGCGCGTCGAGGTGCCGCTGGTAGTGGCCGCCCGGCCCGAAGTGGGCCAGCTGCAGATCGAAGCGGGTCAACCCGAGCCACGCCCCTTCGTTGAGCTCGAGCCGCAGTGCCTCGAAGCCCGCGACGAAGCCGCCCAGCTGAGGGTCCTCGGGGCCGAGCCACAGCAGCGCGTCGTTGCGAACGACCTCGTCGCGCCGGTGCCCGCGCGAGATCGCCGCGGGCGCAAACGTCCCGGCGGCCGCCCGATCGGCCGCGACCCCCGCCGCCTCGGC
>JAGSPQ010000474.1 GCA_018262385.1 Myxococcaceae bacterium
GCGCAACTCCTTCACCCGGGGCAAGATCTGGCGGCGCGCCCTGTGCATCACCCCAGTTCAGGCCGGTTACATCCCCGCAGCTCCTCTCGCCCCAAAGTGCCACCCATGAGCCAACACCACGTCCTCCTCGTGACCGCCCTGGGTGCACTCACGGCGGGCCTTTCCCACGAGATTCGCAACCCCCTCAACAGCGCCTCGCTCCAGCTGGCGGTGCTCGAGCGGCGGCTGAAGAAGCTCGAGGACGGCGCGCAGGGGCCGCTGCTGGAGACGCTGGGCCTGGTGCAGGACGAGCTGCGCCGGCTGGATCACATCATGGACGAGTTCCTCGGGTACGCCGCCCCGGCGCCGCTCGCGCCGGTGCTGGTGTCGCTGCATCCGCTGCTCGAGCGGGTGGTGACGCTGCTGACCGATGACGCGCAGCGGCGGGGGCTGACGCTGCAGATGAGCTGCGAGGAGCCGTCGATCGTCCGCGGGGACGAGGACCAGCTGCGCCAGGTGTTCACCAACCTGTGCCTCAACGCCCTCGACGCCACGCCGCGCGGAGGGGGGGTGGTGATCTCGTGCGTGACCGGCCCCGGTCAGTACGTGGTCCACGTCGACCACGACGGGCCGGCGACTCCCGACGACCGCCGGCGCACGCTCGAGCCGTTCTTCAGCACCCGCACCAGCGGCAGCAGCCTCGGCTTCCCGATCAACAACGCGATCATCACCCGTCACGGCGGAGCGCTGGCAGTCGACGCCTCGCCCCGGGGCGGCGCGCGGGTGTCGGTCACCCTGCCCCGTCCCCGCCCGGTGCCCGAGGTGGGGGCCGAGGCGGCCGCAGAGCAGGATCAGCAGCGGACCCGGCGCATCCCCTGACGGCGGGCGCCGAGCCCTCGCGGCTCACTGCTGCAGCGGCGGCCGGGGAGCGGCGGTCTCGGCGTACTCCTTCAGCCGGTACTGGATCTTCCGCACGCTGATCCCCAGCACCTCGGCGGCCCGCACCGTCGAGCCGTCGACCAGCTCGAGGGTGCGCAAGATCGCCTCGCGCTCGATCTCGCTCAGCGTCGCTCCCGGAATCAGCCCGTCGGCCTTCGGGCGCGGGCGGGGGCCGCGGATGGTGGCCGGGAGATCATCGGCGGTCAGCAGCTCGGTGCGGGTCAGCACCACCGCCCGCTCGATCACGTTGCCCAGCTCGCGCACGTTGCCCGGCCAGTCGTAGGCCAGCAGGGCGTTGAGGGTCCCCGGCGCCAGGCCGCTGATCTTCTTGCCGTGGTCCGCGGCGTACTTCTCGATGAAGAACGCGCACAGCGCGGGGATGTCGGACTTGCGCTGCCGCAGCGGCGGCAAGGTGACCGAGACCACGTTGAGCCGGTAGAACAGATCCTCGCGGAAGCGCCCCGCCCGGACCTCGCCCTCGAGATCCTTGTTGGTGGCAGCGACCATCCGCACCGCCACCTTCACCGTCTGGGTCCCGCCCACCCGCTCGAACTCCTGCTGCTGCAGCACCCGCAACAGCCGCACCTGCAGGCCGAGCGAGATGTCGCCGATCTCGTCGAGGAACAGAGTGCCGCCGTCGGCGAGCTCGAACCGGCCCTCGCGCCGGCCGATCGCGCCGGTGAAGCTGCCCTTCTCGTGGCCGAACAGCTCGCTCTCGAGCAGCGTCTCGGACAGCGCGGCGCAGTTGACCTTCACGAAGTGCTTGTCGCGGCGAGGCGACTCCTCGTGGATCGCCTGCGCGATCAGCTCTTTGCCGGTGCCCGACTCGCCGAGGATCAACACCGTCGCCCGGGTGGGCGCGGCGCGCTTGACCACGTCGAACACCACCTGCAGCTCGGGGCTCTCGCCCACGATGTTGGCGAACTTGTACTTCTCGCGGATCCGATCGCGCAGCAGCCGGGTGTCGTTGCGCAGGGTGCGCTTCTCGAGCGCCTTCTCGAGCACCACCAGCACCGCTCCCACCTCCAGCGGCTTGACCAGGTAGCTCTCGGCCCCCACCCGCATCGCCTCGACCGCCGACTCGATGCGGGCGAAGGCGGTCATCATCACGAAGATCGCGTCGCTGCCGGACTCGCGCGCCTTCTTCAGCAGCGACAGCCCGTCGAGCTTCGGCATCCGCACGTCGCACAGCACCGCGTCGGGGTGGAACTCCTCGAGCTTGCGCAGCCCCGCTTCGCCGTCCTCGGCCTCGGCGACCTCGAACCCCTCCTCGCTCAAGATGTTCCGCAGCGCCTCGCGCGCGTTCTGCTCGTCGTCGACGACAAGAATCCGCGCGGCCGTCTTGTGGATGCTCTGAGTCATTCGTCCCTCCGGGGGCCGCGAAGCAAAGGGCGTTCCACCCCGGCAGGGAGAGAGCCGGGGCCCGGCGCGCAACCGATGCGTAAACGCCGGAAACCCAGCGCAAATCCTGCGTACTCAGTGGCCTTCGATTCCATACCGTTTGAGCTTCTCCCAGAGGTTCTTCCGGGAGATCCCGAGCAGGGCGGCGGTGGCGGACTTGTGCCCCTGGCAGGCCTCGAGCGCATGGCGGAGGTACTCGCGCTCGTACTGGGCGAGGGCGTCATGCAGCGGGCGCATCCCGACGTTGCTGACCCGGGCCAGGTGCCCCTCGACGATGTCGGGAGGCAGGTGCTCGAGGCGCAGCTCGGGCTGATCGGCGGCGAGGACCATCGCGTGGCGAATGGCGTGCTCGAGCTCGCGAACGTTGCCGGGGAAAGGATGCTGGGCGAGGACCTTGGCCGCCTCGTCGGAGATCCGGGTCGGCGCGTTCGGGGTCGCGAACCGCTTCATGAAGTGGGAGATCAGCAGCGGCACATCGCCCTGCCGCTCGCGCAGCGAGGGGACGTCGATCTCGAGGATCTTCAGCCGGTAGTAGAGATCCTCGCGGAACTTGCCCTGGGCCAACAGGTCCTTGAGCGACCGGTGGGTCGCCGAGAGCAGCCGGACGTCGACCTTCACCGACTCGTTGCCGCCCACTGGCTCGAAGGTCCGCTCCTCGAGCACCCGCAGCAGCCTGGGCTGCGATTGTGACGGCAGCTCGCCGACGTCGTCGAGCAGCAGCGTGCCGCCCTCGGCAGCCTGGAGGCGGCCTTCTCGCTTCTTCACCGGGATGCCGTTGCCGGAGCCGGCCTCCTGGCCGAACAGCTCGGCTTCGATCAGCGCATCGGGGAACGCTGCGCAGTTGACGGCGATGAAGGGCCGCGCGCGCCGGTCGCTCTGCTCATGGATCGCGCGCGCCACCAGTTCCTTGCCGGTGCCGCTCTCCCCTGAGATCAACACCGGCGCTTCGGCTTTGGCGAACTTGGCGACGATCTCGCGCAGCCGGACCATGGCTGGCGAGTCCCCCATCAGCTCGGCTGGGGCAAGGTACGCTTCGCGATCGACCGCTTGGGTTTCGGGGAGCATCGGCGGCACCTAGGCAGTCACGGCCCTGGTGACAGGGCGTTGGCGGGGGCGGGAGACAGCGGCGAGCGTCGCCTCGACCTGGCGAATGCGCAGCTCGCGGGTCTTGGTGTTGCGTTGGCTCTCGGCTTCCTGGGCCAGGTCGGTGAGGGAGATGATCCCGACCATCCTCTGGTTTTCGACGACCGGCAGCCGCCGCACCTGGTGCATCTGCATCAGCGTCTCGACCGCCTCGATCGAGTCGCCCCGGCCGCAGGCCTTCACCTGGGTCGACATCACCTCGCCGATCGGGATCTCGTGCAGTGGCTTGCCCTTGGTGTACGCGGCCATGCAGATGTCGCGGTCGGTGATGATTCCGACGACCTTCCCCTCGTGAACGACCGGCAGGCACCCGCAGTCCCTTTCCCACATCAGCTGGGCCGCCCGGTTCAGCATCTCCCCCGGCGCGCAGGTCACTACAGCGCGGGTCATCAGCTCGTCTACGGTCATGGGTCCAACCTCCAGGCACTGCGTGGATGCGCAGGCCCGTAGCAATCGCGGTGCCCAACCGCGGCGCGCAGCGACGGCGCAAGGAATCTCGTCGCGTGGGGGCGCAAAATTCACACCGACCGCAAAGGGTTCGCGCACTTCGACGCTGAAATTTTCCGAAGCGAGGACTGCGCCGGGGCACGGCGATTGCTGCGGCGCGGCTTGAGGCTCGCGTCGAGTCTGCTGGCTCCACTTCAACCCCAAGAACGAGAAACCCAATGGCAAACCTCTCAATCCGCCGTGATGCGCCTGCCTCGAGCTCCGGCGAGCCTGTCTCGACCGCCTTCGATCCGTTTCAAATGATGCGGGAGCTCTTCCGGTGGGAGCCGTTCGCCGAGGTTGCGCGCGGTTGGCCGGGTGAGCGCGCAGCGACCTTCGTTCCCCAGTTCGATGTGAAAGAGACGGGGGAGGCGTTCGTCTTCCGGGCCGACGTCCCAGGGGTGAGCGAGAAGGATCTCGAGGTGGCGGTCGCCAACAACCGGCTGGTGATCAGCGGCAAGCGGGATGGCGACAATGAAGAGAAAAACGACAGCTACTTCAGGCGCGAGCGGACCTGGGGGCCCTT
>JAGSPQ010000475.1 GCA_018262385.1 Myxococcaceae bacterium
GCTCGCCGCGCCGCTCTGCTTCATCAGGTGGTGGGTCGCCGCCCAGTTGAGGTGGCAGTCGAGCAGCGTTCCGATGATTCCCCCGTTGAGCACGCCGGGAAACGCCTCGTGGTGCGGCTGGGGGGTCCAGGTGGCCACGCAGGCGTCGCCCTCGACGAAGGATCGGATCCGCAAGCCCTTCTCGTTCGCCGGCCCGCAGCCGAAGCACGCGTTGCGCGGGGCATAGGTCTCTTGAAGGCTCTTCGTCATCGGCGAGGCGCTCCGTTCGAGTCGAGAAACGCGGCCAACGCCGCGCAGTTTCCTTCGCACTTCTCTTCAACCCTACCGTCGGCGCGCGGACTTCGCACCAGCCAGTGCTGCCCGTCGAAGGCGCCGATGTCCTTCTCCTTCAGCACCCCTTCGTGGGCCGCGGTCGACATCTGCACCACCCCGTCGGGGCGGACCTCGTAGGCGGCGAAGGTGCGCGGGGCCGCCGCCGCATGGGTGGGGTCGAACGCCACCGGGCTGGCGTGGGTGTAGCCGGTCTCGGCGTAGAGCAGCCGCGGCGCGTCCGAGCGGCCGTCGAGCAGCGGGCCGAGGCTTCGGCCGTCGCTGGCCGGCAGCTGGGGCAGGTTCGCCAGCTCGAGAATCGTCGGCCCGACGTCGATCAGCCGCACCAGCGCGGAGACCCGCTCGATTCGCCGGGCGTGCGGCGGCTTCACCATCAGCACGATCCGGTTTTCCTCCTCGCGCAGCCGGGCCCCATGCACCGGGGTCGCGCCCCCGAGGGGCTCGAAGTCGGGGTGGAAGCTCTCGCCGTGATCCGAGAAGACGATGATCGTCGCCTCGTCGTAGCGGCCCGCATCCTTCAGCGCCCGCAGCAACACCCCCACCTGCGCGTCGGCCTGGGCGAGCAGCTCGTCGTAGAGCGCCTCCGAGTCGGCGCGGGTCCACTGGGCGGCAGCGGCCGGCGGCGCTCCGGCGGCGATCGGGGTGAACTGCATCCGCAGCTTGCGATCGAGCGGTGCGTCGGCCCGCACGAAGCGCCGGTAGTACGGGTAGACCGGATCTCCGGGGAAGTGCGCCGCGGTCGCGTGAAAGGCGAACAGCGCCGGGCCCTCGCCCGCCGCGGCCACCAGGCGGTCGGCCAGCCGACGCGAATACCCGACGGGATCATGGATCCCGGCGAGCGCCCGGTTGTCGATGAACTCGGGAACCAGCAGCGAGCCGAGGCGGTTGTCCGCCACCACCCCCAGCGCCCGAAAGCGCATCTTCTCGAGCGCGAAGTTGAGCGCCCCCTTCGGCGGCTGGACCCGTTCGGCGAAGCCCGAGGGCGGGCCCTGGTGGTTGAACCGCGAGCAGTCCGTCGCCCAGGAGGTGTGCACCCCGGCGCGCTCGAGGGCCGCGGTGAAGGTGGGCAGCTCGACCCAGCGCGACTCGGCGGTCAGCGGGTAGCGGACCCCGGTGGCGGGAGGCCAGCGCGCGGTCAGCAGGCTGCGCCAGGCGGGCTCGGTCTGGGCCAGGGGGGTGAAGGCCCGATCGAAGGTCGTCGCATCGCGCGCGAACGCGTCGAGGTGTGGGGCGACGGTGCCCTTTCCTCCGTAGCTGACCAGCCGATCGGGACGAAAGGCGTCGACCCCGATCAGCACGTACAGCGGCGACAGCGGCCCCCGGCCCTTGAGGGTGGTGACCGCGAAGCTCCCCAGCGCCAGCACCCCCACCACCGGCACCAGCCGCGACCAGCGCAGCTTCGAGCGGGACACCCGGGGCCGCCGCAGCCAGCTCACCGCGTGCCCGGCCGCCCACCCGCCGAGGAAGAGCCCGGGGTGCCAGGGCTCGCCGTGGAGCACCAGCCAGCCGAGGATCGGCCGGAACCAGCTCAGATCGTCGAACAGCGCCGGGCGCTCGATCGCCTTCAGCCAGCTCAGCCCCGCCGCCAGCACCGCCCACTCGATCGCGAACAGCCCGGCCCACTTCAGCCGGCCGCTCTCGCTCGACAGGATCAGCGCGCCGAGGCTGACCGCGACCAGCCCGAGGGCCGCCCCGCCGAGCGCGTAGGCCAGCGCCACCCGCGCCAGCAACCCGGGCAGCAGCGGACGAACCGACGCCAGCAGCGCCGCGAACGGACCTTCGGTCTCGATGTTGAGACCGATCGCGCCCCGCTGCAGCACCAGCGCACTCTCGACCGCAAAGAGGATCAACCCGAACAGCGCGCCCGCCGCGAGCGCCCGACCGCCCTTTTTCACGCCCGGCTCCGACCCGCCGGCCGCCGGGCCTCCTCACCGAGGTCCCGGGCGTCCGGGCGCCCGAGGTGGGAGCACGGGGTGCCTAAGGCACGGGGTGCCTGGGGGGGCTGGAGCTGGGCGGCGACGGGGGTACGGCCCGGCAGGCGCACTAGCGCCGCGACGCCAGCTGCATCGCCAGCCGTTGAATCGCCAACTCAGCCGCCTTCCGCTCGCGATCCGACTTGTCGAGCGCCTCTTCCTTCACCTTCAGCCGTTCCCGCAGGACGTTGAGCTCTTTTTCCCGCTGCTCGAGCTGTTGCTGCAGATCGCCCATCTGCATCAGCAGCCCCTGGACCTGGACGATCAGCCGCGGGCTGTCGGACGTCGCGCCCCCGACCGGCGCCACCTGGAACCGCGGCGCGCTCGACCCCGGCCTCGGGGCGCTCGGCTGCGGCATCCACTGCGGCGCGGGCGGCTTGTACGCCGGCGAGGTGATGGTCGAGGCGATCGGATTCTTCGCCGGCATCGTCTCATTCGACGGGGGCGGGTCGAGCTGGCTGACCCGCGCCTGGATTTCCCGCAGCGACACCGGCTGGGTGACGTCCTTCGGCAGCTTCTTGCGAACTTCTTCCTCTGCCAGCATCAGCGGCGGCGGGCTGTCGACCGCCCCCAGATCCATCAGCAGCGTCATCAGATCGGCCGCGCTCGCCTGCGACGAGGCGTCGAACTTGATCCGCATCCCGGGCAGCTGCCCCTTCTTCGCCGCAGTCCGCGCCGCCATCGCCCAGACCACCCGCCCGCTCAACCGCAGCACCTTGGTCCAGCCGGGCCGGGCGAGGTTCACCGCCACCGGCATTCCGACCGGCAGCGCCTCGGCGGTCTCGATGAAGATCCCACCCGCCGAGATGTTCTGAATGACGCACGGGCTCGACTGGTCGGCCACGTTGAGGTGGGCGGACACATTCTTCGCGTGAACGCGAGGGTATCGACGCTTGTCCTTCGAGGTCATCGGGCGCGGGTGCGCTTTAGCATTACTTCTTCAATGAGGCGCGGGCGGCGAGGGTCCAGTCGCCTCCGAGCCCATGGCCCTGGCGCAGGGTGAGGTATTCCCGCTGGACCGCCTTCGGGTATCCCCGGAACCGCTCGAGGTCCTTGAGCTTCAGCTGACTGCGCAGCTTGTTGGGCCCCATGTTGTAGCCCATCAGCGCGAGGTCCAGATTTCCGAACTGGTTGTGGAGCGAGCGCAGGTACCGCACCCCCAGCCGGACGCACAGCGTCGGGTCCTTGGCGATCTCTTCCCGCGAGAGCCGGATCCCTTCTTTCTGGGCGAGGAAGTAGAGGGTGGTCGGCCGAATCTGCATCAGCCCCTTGGCGCCCATCGGAGAGATCGCTTCCTCCTGGAAGTCGGACTCGACGTCGATCAACGCCAGCACCAGCAGCGGATCGTAGCTGGCGCGCTGCGCCTCTTCCGCGATCGCGATCGCCAGTTGCTTGCGCAGCACCAACCCCAGGCCCGGCGCCCGGCGGGCGAGCACCTGGTCGATGGTGTCAAAGTCATGGGGGAGCACCTCGCTCACCCCGGTCGGCTCCAGCCGCTTCGGCTCCGGAGCCACCGTCACCGGCGCCCAGACCCAGCTCACCGCGCTCAACGCGACGAGAGCCAGCATGGCGCCGAAGATCCTCACTTGCTGAGCGCCTCCAGCCGTCGGTGGAGCTCGTCCAGCCGGGCATTGAGGGCCTGGATCTCGGAGTGGCGCGGCACCTTCACCTTCGCCAGCGCGCGCTTCACCGCTTCCTCGACGTTCTTCTCGGCATCCGACCAGAAGCGCTCGAACACCTCGCCCACCGGCCGTTTGTCTTTGTTGTTGGTCGAGTCCATGGAAAGTCCCACTCCTAACCACATGGGGGGCCCCGATCAGAAGCCCCCCACCCAATGCATTGATTGAACTCAGTTAATGCTCTGGCCCGCCTTCTTTTTCGCCAGCGTCTCCAGCTTCTTCCCCAGCCGGGTCAGCTCCCGGTTGATCTCCTTGACCTGGGCCACGCTCGCCACCCCCACCGCCTCCACCAGCTTCCCCTGCAGCCCATCGAGCCGCTTGCGCACCTCGGACCCCACCTCGTTCGCCTGGCTCTTGAGCGCCTTCAGCTGCCGCCCCGACTTCACCTGGGCAATCACCGCTTCGATTTCCTTCCGCTGCTGCTTGCCGCGTGCCGCCAGCTCTTTCTCGAACTTCACCAGCTGCTTGCGTGCGTCTTCCAGGTGCTCGACC
>JAGSPQ010000476.1 GCA_018262385.1 Myxococcaceae bacterium
AAGGACCACGACGCCGAGCGCCCCGAAGACGACCGCGGGCGGCTCGAGCGCCTCTTCGGCTGGTAGCCCCCGCCCGCGCAGCAAAGGGAACCGTCGTCGCCTCGTGCGGTGTTATTGAGCGCGCATGACTCAGCTGCTGGTCTGGTTCGCCCTCGCCGCCGCCGTCGAAGCTCCGATCACCGAAGTCACCGTCTATTCCGATCGCGCCCGGGTGGTGCGGACGGTGACCCTGGCGACCTCGGGCGCACAGCTGATCGAGCTGCCCACCCTGCCCCAGGCGGTCGACCCGAAGAGCGTCCGGGTCGAGGCCACCGGCGCCGAGGTGAAGCGAATCGACCTCACCCGGCTCGAGGACGACGCGCTGCCCTCGGACGAGGCGAAGAAGCTGATTGTTGCGCTGCAACAAAACGGGGACGAGGGGGCGAAGGTCAGCGGCGAGGCCAACGCGCTCAACCAGCACAGCCTCAAGCGCAACGAGCTCGTCGCCAAAGCCCAGCTGATGGGCGCGACCCAGACCCGCTTCGGCTGGAAGGTCGTCGCCCAGCTCGCCGGCGGAGCGCCGACCTTGAAGATGACCTACTTCGTCGAGCGCGCGCGGTGGTACCCGCTCTACGACCTCGCGCTCAACTCGGACACCGGCAAGGTCACCGTCGCCTTCTCCGGCATGGTCTCCCAGGAGTCCGGCGAAGACTGGAGCGACGCCGCGCTCACCCTCTCCACCGCCGTGCCCGCCACCGCGACCACCCTGCCCAGGCTGCTCACCTGGAAGATCGGCGAGAAGGAACGGTTCATCCCCACCCCCACTCCCGTTCGCGATGCGGTGCGGCCTCCTCCCAGCGTGCCGCCCCTGCCGGTGCCTGCGCGCGACGAGGATCTGCTGCGCGGCAAGCTGCGGGCGATCGCCAGCGGCCGCGGCCCGAGCGGGTCGGTCGGCCCAGGCGCCTCGACCGGCTCGGGCACGAGGATCGACTTCGACGACCGCACCATCGAAGGAGACCTGGCCGAGCCCGAGGAGCCGATGCCGGCGCCTCAGCCCCAGCGCCCCCGGCCGTCCGCGCCGCCTCCACCTCCAGCGAGCATGCGGGCTCCGTCGGCCCGGGACGAGGGGCGGATGGACGCCCCGTCGGCCGGGCTCGAGTCCGAGGAAGTCTCGATCGCGACCAGCGGCAAGCGCGGCTTCTTCTCCAGCAAGGAGAGCGCGCCCGCGCCGACGTTCGGCTTCAGCCTCGCGCCCCCGCCCGGCGCCCGCGCTCCCAGCTACGCCGCGGATCTCCCCGCCGCCGCCGCCGGCGGCTACGACCTCGCCTACCTCTCGCTCCAGCGCGAGACGGTGCAGTCGGGGAAAGGCGCCCGCAAGGTCGCGCTCTTCACCGAGGCCTGGCCGGTGACCGTCGAACGCAAGCTGTTTCCCGCGCTGTTCCCCGAGGCGTTCCTCGTCGCCGAGCTGAAGAACCCCTCGCCCCAGCCGCTGCCCGCCGGGTCCGCCAACCTCTACGTGGGCGATGATCCCGCCGGCACCGCGCGGCTGAAGCTCGTCTCCCCCGGCGAGGCGTTCACCCTCCCGCTCGGCATCGATCGCGCGCTCAAGCCGGTGCGCAACGTGAAGGTCTTCCAGTCCCAGCAGGGCGTGATCAACAAGGACGAGATCAGCGAGTACGCGGTGACGATCGAGCTCGCCAACCCCTACCGCTCGCCGGTCGCGGTGCGGCTGATCGACCAGCTGCCGGTCACCACCCAGAAGGACGTCGAGATCAAGCTGCTCGACCACAAGCCGCTCGCCATCCAGGACCAGCGCACCGGCGCGCTCGAGTGGCGGCTGACCATCCCCGCCGCCCAGAAGATGGTGGTCGCCTTCAAGTACAGCGTGAAGCGGCCCAAAGGTTGGCTGCTGCAGCAGAGCGAGGTGAATCCATGATCTCGCTCGCCCTGCTGGCCCTGCTCGCCGCCGCGCCGGCGATCGATCAGGTGGTGGTGTTCCCGGATCGCGCGCAGGTCACCCGCCTCGCCGACGTCACCTGCGCTGCCAAGACGCGCGTCGACTTCACCGACATCACCCCTGCCGCCGCCGGCGACTCGTTCCGAGCGCGGGTCAGCGAGGGCGCGGTGCTCGGGATGCGCGCCGAGCAGAAGGTGCGGGCCGAGGAGTTCGCGCCGCCGCTGAAGGACGCCAGAGAGAAGCTGAAGGTCCTCGACGAGCAGCTGCAGCAACTGCACCAGATCCGCGCCCGCGCCGACTCGCTCAATCGCCTCGCCGACCAGTTCTCTTCCGTCGCGGTGGCGATGGTCTCCCGCGAGCTGGCCGCCGAGAAGCCCGACCTCAAGGCGTGGAGCGCCGGCTTCGACGCCTCGCTCAAGGCCCGGCTGTCGGCCAACGAGGTGCGCGCCGACACCGATCAGAAGGTCCGCGCGATCGAAGAGCAGCGCGAGGTCCTCCGCCGAAAAATCTCCCAGCTGCAGGCCTGGTCGCAGCGCAGCGAGTGGACCGTCGAGGTCCTGGTCGGCTGCCCGGCCGGAAAGACCGCGAAGGTCGAGCTGACCTACCTGGTCGGCGGGGCCTCCTGGACTCCGACCTACGAGGCGCGGGCCGAGGAAGCCGCCCACGCGGTCGAGCTGTCGACCTGGGCGACGGTGAAGCAGACGACCGGCGAAGACTGGAAGGACGCGAAGCTGCTGCTGTCGACCGCGGTGCCGTCGCAGAACGCGACGCCTCCCGAGCTGAAGAAGCTGGTGGTCAGCGCGCTCGAGCGCGAGCCCGAGAAGAAGGTGCTGGTGCGGCGCGACGAGGCAGTCGAGCGCGCCGCGGTCGGCACCCGGCAAAGCGGCGGCGAGACCGCGCTCAAGGCCCGATCCCAGGGCCTGTCGGTGCAGCTGCAGGTTCCCGATCGCGGCACCGTGCTCGGCGAGGGCACTCCGGTACGGTTGTTCGTGGCGAAGACCCGGCTCAAGGCCGCCTTCACCCTTCGGGCGGTTCCGCGGCTGCAGTCGTACGTCTTCCGCGTCGCCGACGTCACCAACCAGGCGCCCTTCCCGCTGCTGGCCGGCACGCTCGACGCCTACCGCTCGAGCGGCTTCATCGCCCGCTACCCGATCGAGCGCGTCGCCGAGGGCGGCCCGCTGACGCTCACCTTCGGCGCCGAGGACACGGTGCGGGTCAAGCGGCTGGTGATGGAGGAGCTCAAGCGCGACGTCGGCCTCTTCAACGGCAAGAAGCGCTTCTCGTACAGCTACCGCTTCGAGCTGGCCAACTACGGCAAGGCGCCGGTCGAGGTCGAGCTCGCCGACGGCCTGCCGGTGTCCGAGCTCGACGACGTCAGCGTCAGCGTCGAGCCGAAGACCACCGCCGGCTACAAGCTCGATCCGCTCGACGGGATCGCGAAGTGGAAGGTCGCGCTGCGGCCCGGCGATAAAAAGAACGTCGACCTCATCTTCAAGGTCGACGTTCCCAACAGCTACGACACCGGCAACTACTAGAAGATGGTGTCGATCTGGTCGGCCATCGGCAGCCCGTCCTCGTCGACAATCGCGACGCCGTTCGGGTCCAGGGCGGTGCTGCACGGGTAAGGCGTGGACTTCTGCGCCTTCGGGCTGAGGAACATCGGCTGCACCATCCACTTCGAGGTCGCCGCGTTCTTGCCGATCGCCGAGTAGGCGTTGCACATCACCTGGGTCTTGTTGCGGTTGAGCACCAGCTTCAGCGTGGTCGCGTCCTTCAGCATCGCGATGTCGGTGTCCGAGTCGCCGGCGACGAACACCGGCCGCTTGTTCGGATCGGTCTGGCGCGCGCCCTGGGTCCCGACCGGGATGTTGAAGATCACTTTGTTGATCCAGCAGCGCTTGCCTTCGTCGAAGGTGATCAACGTGTTCGCCGCGTCGGCCACCGGGCCGCAGCCCTGGAAGTTCGAGGTGACCCGGCCGCCTGCGTCGAGCATCGGACGGATGCCGATCACCCGGTCCGGCGGAACCCCGATCAGGATCGCGATCGGCTCGACCACGTACTGCGGCGAGGCGGTGGTGACGTAGACGTCGAAGCCGTTCTCGGCGAGCGCCAGGGCCAGGTCGCGAATCTCGGCGTAGACCCGAAGGTAGCCGGTGACTCCGGTGGCGCTGCCGACCGTCTGGGTCGCTCCGAGTGCGGCGTCGTTGTTCTGTTCGAAGGCCGCCATCGCGAACCCGCGGACTTCACTGGGCGTGTAGCCGGACTGCAGCTGCGAGACCCACGCGTAGGGCGCGTTGAAGGTGGTGGTGACCTCGGGGCTCCAGGCGGACACCGGCGTCGGCGGAGGCGTCTTCCCGTTGTAATAGATGTGGAAGATCGCGTCGGCACAGGCCACGTCGGTCGACGTCGGCAGCGGCTGGCCGGCGTTCGCCAGCGCGTCGCACGCGGCATTCAGCGCTGCTTTGCCGGCCGCATTCAGATGGTCGCTGCTGTTGGCCCAGTCCTTCCCCGCCGGCTGGCGGACCTTGTCGTGGTTCAGCATCCAGAAGAACGTCGCGTCGCCGATGTCGTTCTTCACCACGGTGTTGTCCCAGTCGAACACCGCCACCGGCCGGTTCTTCGGATCGAAGGTCAGGCTGACCAGCCCCTTGGTGAGCAGCAGGTCATTGAGCTTCGTCCGGTTCTCGCTTCGCCAGCTCGTCAGCCGATCGTCCAGCAGCCGCGTCGGCCGCGTCGGCCCCGGCGTGCCGGCATCCCCGGTGGCACCCGTCGCACCCGTCGCGCCCGTGGCGCCCGTCGCGCCCGTGGCACCCGTGGCACCCGTCGCGCCCGTGGCACCCGTGGCGCCCTGCGGCCCCGTGGACCCCTCCCCTCCGCATCCGACCAAAGCCATCCCAGCCAGCGCAGCAATCGCGATCGTCCAACGGTTCATGTGGATCCCCCGGCCGCGGCGGTGATCCCGAGAGATTCGGGGCGCCGTGGTTGGCCAGCCGCTCAGCAAGCGCGATGCCCAAAGGTCGAGGCGGAGAATTGCTGAAGACCCCCCGCGGCCTTGCGCACCGCAGTGCGCAGTGGGCGAGGCCCGGCGCGCGCGCTACACAGGGGCGGTGTCCTTCGTCGATCTCCCCGTCGCTCATGGCCGCCTCGAAGCGCTCTATTGGAAAGTCGAGCGCCCGCGCGCCGCCGCGGTGGTGTGCCATCCGCATCCGCTCCATGGCGGCACGATGCACAACCACGTCACCTATCGGATCGCGCAGACCTTCCGGGACAACGGCGTCAGCTGCGTCCGGTTCAACTTCCGGGGCGTCGGCCGCTCGACCGGCGTCCACGACGGCGGAGTCGGTGAGATCGAGGACGCCCGCGCCGCGCTCGATTGGCTCGCCGCGCAGGAGCCCGGGGTGCCGCTGTGGCTCGGCGGCTTCTCCTTCGGCGCCCGCACCGCCCTGCAGCTCGCGCTACGGGATCAACGGGTGGAGAAGATCCTCGCCGTCGGGCTGGCGGTCGACATCTTCGATCTGAGCTTCGTCACCGGCCTCGAGCAGCCAACCGCCTTCGTCCACTCCGACCAGGACGAGTACGGAAAGCTGGAGAACGTCCGCGCGCTGCTGACCAAAGTCCCGGCGAAGCATCAGCTGTTCGTCGTCCCCGGCGCCGATCACCTCTGCAACGGCCGGCTCGACGAGTTCAGCGTCGCCGCCAAACAAGCCTTCGACTGGCTCGTCACCGCCTGAAGCGGTTAAACGAACGGCCATGTGCCGAAACATCAAGACGCTCCACCACTTCGAGCCCCCCGCCACCGAGGACGAGGTCCGCGCCTCCGCCCTGCAGTACGTGCGCAAGCTGAGCGGGATGCCGCACCCGTCGAAGGCGAACGAGAAGGTGTTCAACCAGGCGGTCGAGCAGATCACCCACCTGACGATGCACCTGTTCGAGGCGCTCGAGGTCCACTCGCCGCCGCGCTCGCGGGAAGCCGAGCAGGTGAAGGCGCTCGAGCGGGGCAAGAAGCGGGAAGCGCAGCTGCGCGCCCGCTACGCCCGGGCCTGAGCCTCAGGAGTCGACGTCGAGCCAGAGCGACTCGAACCGCACCTGCGGCGGAGTCGGGTGCAGCCGCAAGCCCTGCACCGCTCCCGAAGCCACGCAGTGGAACCCCTGGTGGTAGAGCGGCACCAGCACGCAGTCGTCGCGCACCATCACCTCGGCCTTGCGGTACAGCTGCTCGCGCAGGCCGGGATCGATGCTCACCCGCGCCTCGTCGGTGACCCGGTCGAACTCCGAGTTCGCGTAG
>JAGSPQ010000477.1 GCA_018262385.1 Myxococcaceae bacterium
TGTAAATTTTATTTCGGGGGGCCAACGACCCTTCCCCGCTTCCCCGGGAGCAGACCCCGCAGGGAAGAGCCCCGCGACACCCCGTCGTCGGTCGGACCGCGGTGGAGGGGTCTGAGCCCGGACTTACCCACGCCAGACGACCCGGCCGCTGGCGATCGCACCCGCCTGCCTTTCCCTGCCGCGAGCCGCGAGCCGTGAGCCGTGAGCCGTGAGCCCGGCGACCTCCCCCCTACAGCAGCCCCCGCTGCTTAATCTCCAGGTACGCATTCACCGTCGCCGCGCCGAACCCCTGCGCGCTGGCCCGAATCACCCGCGCGCCCGCATCCCGAAGCCGCGCCGCGGTGAGCCGGTACTCGTCCTCGAGCTTCACCGCCACCTGCCGCTCGAACGCTCCGGGCGCATCGACTGGCACGGCCTGGGCGACCCGCCGCAGCTCCTCGTCGCGCAGACAGGCGACGACCGGCAGATGCCGCGGCACGAGCTTCAGCGTCCGCTTCACCAGCGCGGCCGAGGTATCGGCATCGAGCAGATCGGTGAACAGCAGCACCAGCGACCGCTTGCGCCCGCGCGAGAACGCCAGCTCGATCGCCGCTCCGTAGTCGCTCTCTTCGAGCGTCGCCTCGACGCGGTAGAGCAGGGCGCAGATCGCCTTCAGCGCCTCGGCCCCCTTGCGCGGAGGCAGCCAGGCCTTCACCCCCGATCCAAACGCGAGCATCCCGACCAGGTCTCCCTGATCGAGCGAGACCTTCGCCACCCGCAGCGCGGCATCGACCGCGAAGTCGAGCTTGCGGCGGGCGGGCGCGTCGGGCGCAGCGCGGGTCTCTCCGGCCATGTGCCGCCCGCAATCGAGCAGCAGCAGCACCTGCTGGTTCCGCTCGGGCTGGGTGACCCGCACCATCGGCTTCCCCCGCCGGGCGGTGGCCTTCCAGTCGACGGTGCGGCGATCGTCTCCCGCCTGGTACTCGCGCAGCGACTCGAACTCGCGCCCCTCGGCCGGCCGGCGGATGATCCTCCTCGCCTCGTCGTCCCGGGCGCGGGTGAGCTTGAGCGCATCGCGCGAGAGCGCGGTCAGATCCGGGTACACCTTCACCGGGCTGACCAGCGGCAGCTCGAGCTGCCGGGCGCACAGCCGCCACGGCCCATACAGTCGCAGGTGCAGCGGGCCCAGCCTCAGATCTCCCCGGACCTGCGGAGTCAGCCGCCAGGTCACGGTGGTGCCACCCGCCGAAATCCGAAACGCAGCGCGATGGCCAAGGGCGATCGGCCCGGGGGGCACCTGATCCCGAAGCTCGCCCTCGATCTCCCCCTTCGCCGCCGCGGTCAGCGCCAGCTGCAGCTGGACCCGGTTCGGGATCCCCGCCGAGATCACCGGCTCGACCGCGCGGGTCACGCTCAGCCAGTCGGCCCGGGGCGCGCGAACGAAATCGATCACCGCCAGCAGCACGATCGCCGCATCGATTGCCACGCACCCCCAGGCGAGCTGGGGCGAGAGCACCGCGAGCGCCGCCGGGATCATCGCCACCGACGCGAGTGCCACCGCGCGCGGAAGGGGGACGATCACCTCGGCACTTCGACCCGCTCGAGCGACTGGCGAATCACCTCGTCGGCGGTGAGCCCCTCGACCTCGGCCTCGGAGGTGAGCATCAGCCGGTGGTTGAGCACGCTGCGCGCCACTTCCTTCACGTCATCCGGAGTGACGAAGTCCTGCTGCTTGAGCGCCGCGCGCGCCTTCGCCGCCGCGAGCAGGCTCTGGGCCGAGCGGGGCGAGCCACCCAGCTTCACCCGCGCGTTCCCCCGGGTGCTGCGCACCAGCTTCACCACGTAGTCGATCACGCTCGGGTCGCACCGCACCGACGCCGCCAGGTGCTGCAGGCCGGTGAGCTCGGCCGGGGTCAGCACCGCCTCGACCGACGGGCTTTTTCCCTCGCGCCGGTGGAACGCGGCCAGCATCTCCTTCTCGGCGGCCTCGTCGGGGTAGCCCACCCGCACCCGCATCATGAACCGATCGAGCTGCGCCTCGGGCAGCGGCCAGGTGCCCTCGAGCTCCACCGGGTTCTGGGTGGCGACGACGAAGAACTGCGGCGGCAGCAGGTGGGTCTCGCCGTCGATCGTCACCTGCCGCTCCTCCATCGCCTCGAGCAGCGCGGCCTGGGTCTTCGGCGGAGTGCGGTTGATCTCGTCCGCCACCAGCACCTCGGTGAAGATCGGCCCCTTCACCAGCGCGAACACCCCCTCGTTGGGACGAAACACGCTCGTCCCCAGCACGTCGCTGGGCATCAGGTCCGGGGTGAACTGCACCCGCTTGAACATCAGCCCCAGTGCGCCGGCGATCGACCGGGCGGTCAGCGTCTTCGCCACCCCGGGGACGCCCTCGAGCAGCACGTGCCCCCGGGCGAGAAAGCAGGTCACCAGATCGCCCAGCACCGCCTGCTGCCCCAGCACCACCTGGGACAAGGCGTCCTGGAGCCGCTCGAGCGGGCTGGCCATCAGCGCGGCTTCTCTTTGAGCCCCATCAGCGTGCCGGCCAGCATCATCACCGACATCAGCAGCGCGATGTACACGCCGGCCGAGGGGCTCGAGACCCACCGCTCGAAGTTGCCGATCGGCGAGCGGGCCATCGTCGTGTCGAGCGCGAGCTTGATGTAGACGAGGCACCAGACGATGCAGAAGCACGCTCCGCCGAACTGAATGAGCCACGGCACCAGCGCGTGCAGCGCGGGCATCACCTTCCGCACCCGGATGATGATCGCGATGATGATCACCAGCGTCACCGCGAACACCGCGGAGCCCAGGCTCATCAGCCCGAGCACATCGCCTTCGGTGATGGTGTCCTTCCAGGGGAAGAAGCAGGAGATCAGCGCCGAGAACGCGCCGATGAACGCCAGCTTGTCAGCGAGGCTGAGATCCGAGACGAACCCCTTCACGTCGCTCCAGAAGTCCTCCGGGTCCACCATGTGGTAGCCGGACGGGTTGGACGGAGCGGGGGCCGCGCGCGGCTCGTCCTTCACCCGCCAGTCGGGCCGGGCCACCGGCGCTTCCTTGAGCTTGCGCCCCGGCGCCTCGGGCATCCCCTGGCCGCCCGGGCGGTCCTTCTTCACCGCCGGCTTCACCCCGGTGTTGCCAGTGCGGCGCACCGCCGCCGGCGCACCGCCGGTGACCGGGCGCTTCGCCCCCGGCTTCTTCGCGCCGGCAGGGCGCAGCGGCCTGGCCGAGGGCTCCGTCTCGCCGTCGGCTTCCGGCGGCTTGTTGTCGAACATCGAGGGATCGACCACCGCGTCGCATTTCGGGCAGATCGCCACCCCATCTGCCACCGGCTCGCCGCATGAGGGACACGTCATCGCCCGTCGATTGTGTGGGCGCATTCTGATCTGGTCAATTGATCCGTTGGACCACTTGCCCTAACTCACCACCTCCATGCGCGTTCTCGTGTTGGGTCTGCTGGTCGTCGTTTTCGGTTGTGCCTCGTCGAAGCAGTCGGGCCGTCCCCAGCCGAAGGTGCCTCCCGAGCTGGCGCAGATCGCCGAGCTCGAGGATCGCCGCAGCCTCGGGCCCGAGAACAAGCTCTACACCCTCGCCCGTTCCCACTCCGACGCCCAGGTCCGCGCCCGGGCGCTGCTGGCGCTGGGCCGAATCCAGGATCCGGAGAGCATCGACACCGTCCTCAACGCGCTCACCGACGACTACCCCGCGGTGCGCAGCGAGGCCGCCTTCGCCGCCTCGCTGCTCGGCCTGTCGTGGCAGAAGCTCAGCGACGCGCAGAAGGCCAAGCTGGCCACCGACCTGATCGGCTTCGAGACGGTCGAGCCCGATCCGGGGGTGAAGCTGGCGCTGATCGACGCCCTGGCCCGGGTGGGCGCGGTGCCGGCAGCCGAGCGGCTGGTCGAGCTGCTGGGCGCCGGGGGCGAGATCCAGGCGCGCGCCGCGGTGGGCCTGGGAATCACCGCGCGGCTGATCGCTCCGGCGCCGCTGCCCGCGCGCGCCTTCAACGCCCTCTCGCCGCTGATCAAGAAAGAGGTCCCCCTCGCCAGCCGCTACGGCGCCGCCTACGCGCTCGCCGCCTCGAAGAACGCCGCCGCCCGGTACTGGCTGCTGCTGTGCGCGCAAGACGAGGCGGCCGACGTGCGCGCGGTCTGCGCCAAGGGCCTGGGCGAGGTCGGCACCGACATCGACGCGGTGACGCTGCTCAAGCTGCTCGACGACACCGACTACCGGGTGGTGGTCGAGGCCACCCGCGCGCTGGCCAAGCTGTCGGGCCGGTGCAAGGGCCCGTGCCCGGCCAACGGCGCGCTCGCCAACCTCAACTTCCGCGCCGAGCGGCTGATCAAGGGCGACACCGCCGGCGGAGGCCAGCCGCTGCTCGCGCTCGCCCAGCAGGGGCTGCCTCCGGCGGGGAAGGCGGTGCTGGTGGGGCTGCGCGATCAGCTGATCGCCGGGCAGGCCACCGCCACCGATCCGCGGAT
>JAGSPQ010000020.1 GCA_018262385.1 Myxococcaceae bacterium
GGGCGGTACGGCGCGCGTGCTAGCTGAAGCCTCATTGAAGCGCGAGTCGGAGAGCCAACGACCATGAACGACGGGCAGGATTTTCCCCGGACGATGTCCACCGCGATTCCTGCGATTGCAATGCCGAGCGAAACCGGCGTCGCCCCCACCCAGACCGACGAAGACGCCCGGGCCCGCATCGCCACCCTCGACCGCGAGGCCAAGGGGCTGGGCGCCTCGCCGGCCGCCGCGCTCCTGTTCCACGAGATCGGCCTGCTCTGGGAGCACCCGCTCAAGCACCCCCGCTTCGCCGCCGTCGCCTACCAGGCGGCGTACAAGCTGGCCCCCCGGTTCCTCGCCAACATCCGCGCCGCGCGGCGGCTCTTCGCCGAGGTCGGCAACTGGCAGATGGTCGTCACCCTGCTCGACGCCGAGCTCAACGCCACCGAGAACAAGCGGGGCAAGGCGGCGCTGCTGTTCGAGAAGGGCGTGGTGCTCGAGCAGCGGCTGTCGCGCGAAGCCGATGCGATCACCGCCTGGTCCAACTGCCTGGCGCTCGAGCCCGAAGACATCACCCTGCTGTGCCAGCTCGAGCAGCTGTACTCCGAGAAGTCGGATCACGCCTCGCTGGTGAAGGCCCAGAAGCTGATCGCGCGGGTGGTGACCGACGATGCGGCCAGGGCCCACTACCTGACCTCGGCCGGGCTGCTGCTCGAAGACCGGGTGAAGGATCTGAACGCCGCCGCCGCGTGCTTCCGCGAGGCGTTCGCCCTCGATCGGCAGGACTCGCTGCTGCTGGCGGCGATGAAGCGGGTCGCGCAGCGCGAGGGCACCGTCGACGAAGAGCTCGCCGCGCTCGCCGCCGAAGCCGAGGGCCAGGGGGTCCACGCCGCGCCGACCTTCCTGCAGATCAGCAAGGCCTACGAGCGGCTGAGCCGGCCCGAAGACGCGCTGGCCGCGCTGGTCGCCGCCCGCCGCATCGCGCCCCAGGATCCGCTGGTGCTCTCCGAGCTGGCGCGGATCTACGAGAGCCAGGGCCGGTTCGAAGAGCTGGCCGACGTGCTGCTGTCGTGGGTGGGCGCGATCCGCGACGAGAGCGAGCTGATCGCGATCAACCTGCGGCTCGGCTCGCTGTTCGAGGACCAGCTGCGGCGCGACCCCGACGCGATCGCGCGCTACCAGGCGATCCTCGACAAGATTCCGGGCCACGCCACCGCGCTGGCCAACCTCGGCAAGCTCTTCCACCGTTCGAAGAACTGGGCGGGCCTGCTGGGGACCTACGACGCCGAGGCGGCGTCGATGGACGACCCGAAGCAGAAGGCGATTCGCGTCTTCAAGTCGGCCGAGGTGCTCGAAGAGCGCTTGCAGCGCACCGACGAGGCGATCGCCCGCTACAACGAGGTGCTCAAGCTCCTCCCCGGCTACCTGCCGGCCCAGAAGGCGCTGGTCCGCCTGTTCGAGAAGCAGGGCAAGTGGGTCGACCTGGTCGGAATGTACGAGCAGGATCTGCTCCAGACCACCGATCGCGAGCAGCAGATTCAGACCCTCAACCGGATGTCGGCGATCCACGAAGACCGGCTGACGGACATTCCGCGCGCGATCGACTGCTGCAAGCGGGTGCTCGAGATCGCCGGCGATCACCTGCCGACGGTGCGCAACCTGCAGCGGCTCTACGAGCGCGGCGGCCAGTGGGAAGACCTGATCCTGCTCAACGAGCAGGAGGCGACGCTGTCGGGGGACACCCGGCACATCGTCTCGCTCGCGCACCGCAACGCCGAGATCCTCGAAGACCAGCTGAAGGATCGCACCCGGGCCGTCGAGGCCTACGAGCGGGTGCTCGCCCACAGCCCCACCTACCCGCCGGCGCTCAAGGCGCTCGGCCGGCTCTACGCCCAGGACGGCAAGTGGGCCGAGCTGATCCGGATGTACCGGGCAGAAGCGGAGATCGCCCCCACCGCCGAGCAGGCCGCCCACCTGACGTTCAAGATCGGCGAGCTGCACGAGCAGCGGCTGAAGAACGAGAACGACGCGATCGCCTCGTTCCAGGAGGTGCTCACCCTCGCCCCCAACTACTTCCCCGCGGTGCGCGCGCTCGGCCGCATCTACCGGAGCCAGGGCGCGTGGGAGAGCCTGATCGAGATCCTGCGGGCCGAGGCCGCCAACCGCAGCGACCCGATGGAGCGCGCCAACGCGATGTTCCAGGCGGCGGCGATCTGGGACGACCAGCTGAAGAGCCCCGCCAAGGCGATCGAGGGCTACAACGAGGTGCTGCGGCTGGCGCCCAACCACCTCACCGCGCTGCAGCAGCTCGAGCGGCTGCTCACCGCCAGCGACGACACCAAAGAGCTGATCGTCCTGCTCGACCGGCAGACCCAGGTCGGCTCTCCGCAGATCAAGATCTCGGCGAACCTCAAGCTGGCGCGGATCTACCTCGACCGGCTCAACGAGCCCTCGCGCGCGGCCGCCTGCTGTGACATCGCGCTGCAGCTCGATGAGCGCAACCTCGCCGCGCTCAAGCTGCTCGAGCGAATTCGCGCGGGCGACCGCACCCGCCGCAACGAGCTTCGCGCCCGGTTGGCCGAGATCATGGGCGACCCGAAGCTGTCGGCGGCGATGAAGCTGGCGGCGGTCGAGCAGGGCCAGCGCACCGAGCTGCCCGCGGTGGTGGTGCAGCAGCTGAAGGCCGCTCACGTCGCCGACCCCCGGGACGAGGCGCTCCACCTGATGCTCGAGCGGGCGCTGGTGAAGGCCGCCGATCACCGCAGCCTGGTCGAGCTCTACGAGGCGCGCAGCGCTCAGACCCAGGAGCCGACCGACGGCGCCCAGCTGAAGCTGCGGGCGGCCGATCTGTACGAGAACCGGCTCAACGACGGGGCCCGGGCGGCGCAGGCCTACGAGGCGGCGCTGGAGCTGGTGCCGAACCTGCTGCCGGCGCAGACCGGGCTGGCGCGGGTGTTCGGGCGCATGGGCAACTTCGAGCGCGCCCGCGCGGCGCTCGAGGCGATGATCGCCAGCGCCAGGGACAAGGCGACGGTCACCGAAGCGCTGCTGCAGGCCGGCCGGCTGGCGCGCGATCAGGCCAAGGATCCCCAGGGGGCGGCGGCGTATTTCCAGCGCATCCTCGACACCGAGCCGCTGCACGCCGAAGCAGGCACCGCGCTCGAGGATCTGCTCGCCTCGCGAGGCGGCGCCGCGGATCTCGCCGCGCTGCACGAGCGGCGCGGGGACACCCGGCTGGCCCAGCGGGACAACGCGGCGGCCGGCCAGGAGTTCTACGCCGCCGCCCGGGTGCACCTCGATCAGCTCAAGGACAAGAGCCGGGCGGCCGAGCTGCTCGAGAAGGCGCTGATGGCGCTGCCGGCCCACAACGAAGCGCTCGAGCTCAAGGGCGATCTGGCGCTCGAGAAGCAGGACTACGTCGAGGCCGCGGCGGCGTTCGCGGTGCGGGTGCAGCAGGGCGGCGACGCGAAGCGGCTGGCGTCGATCCACCTCAAGCTCGGCGCGCTGTACCACGACCAACTGGGCGACGGGACGCGCGCGGCCGCCCACCTGCAGACCGCCCTGATGACCGAGCCGGAGAGCCTCGAGGCGCTCGAGCGGCTGGGCTCGATTCACACCCTCTCGAAGAACTGGACGGGAGCAGCCGATTGTCTGCGGCGCCTGATCGCGATCGAGCGGGCGCCGGCCCAGCGGGCGAAGTTCACGCTGCAGCTGGCGCGGATCTACGACGAAGGGTTCGCCGACAACGCCCAGGCGGCGGCGCTCTACAAGCACGCCCTCGAGCTGGCTCCGGGCGACAGCGCGACGCTCGATCGGCTGGTCGAGCTGTACGAGAAGATCGGCAACCTCCAGGATCTGGTGGTGGTGCTCGAGGAGCAGGTCAAGAGCGCCCCCGACGTGCGGCGGGCGGTGGCGCTGCGGCTGCGAATCGGCGACCTCTACGCCCGGCAGCTGCAAGACGCGCAGAAGGGCATCGCGACCTACCGGGCGGTGCTCGAGCTGGATCCGGCCAACCTGCCGGCGCACGTCGCGCTCGCCGACCTGTTCGGCCGCGATCCGGCCGCCACCGCGATGGCGGTCGAGTCCCACCGCGCCCTGCTGCGCCTGGATCCCACCCGGGTCGACAGCCTCCACGCGCTGTTCCGGCTCTGGGAAGGGGTGAAGCAGCTCGACAAGGCCTTCTGCGCCGTCGGCGTGCTGGCCTTCCTCAAGCAGGCCAACGATCCCGAGCTCGGCTTCTACACCGAGCTGAAGAACCGGCTTCCCGCCGAGCCGACGGTGCGGCTGGCCGATGCGGACCTCGCCCTGCTGCACCACCCGGCGGCGCGCAACCCGCTGAGCGACGTGCTGCGCGCGGTCGGCGACCAATTCACCAAGGTCTACCCGCCGCAGTTCGAGTCGTGGGGCGTCGACCGCAAGAACGATCGCCTCAAGAACGATCACGCCGTCTTCAAGGCGGTGCGCGGCGTGGCGCAGGTGTTCGGGGTCGAGGAGTTCGAGGTCTACCAGAGCAAGCGGGGCCTGGTGGTGCTCGAGACCACCGAGCCGATGGGGGTGTTCGTCGGAGCCGACGTCGTTCGCCGCTTCAACGCCCGCGAGCAGCGGTTCCTGCTCGGCCGGGCGGCGCTCGGGCTGTACGGGAAGACGGCGGCGCTGCGCCGCTTGTCCTCGGGCGAGCTGAACGATCTGTTCGGCAATACGGTGCGCATCCACCAGCAGCAGTTCGAAGGCATCGGCAAGCGCAACGAAGATCAGAGCAAGCAGCTGCGCAAGGCGTACTCGCGCCGGTCGCTCAAGCTGCTCGAAGAGCCCGCGATGGCGGTGGCCCAGACCCCCGGCCTGGACGTGGCGGCCACCGTCGAAGCGCTCGCGCTGTCGGCGGACCGGGCAGGGCTGCTGCTGGCGGGCGACGTGACCGCGGCGATCGGCATCCTGCTGCGCGAGGATCTTCCGATCGGCACTCCGCGGCCCGAGTCCGCCGAGGCCATCGCGGCCGCGGTTGGGCAGCGGCGCGACGTCCGCGAGCTGATCGGGTTCTCGCTGTCCGACGACTTCTTCCGGCTGCGGCAGCGGCTCGGAATGTCGCTCGGCTGAGCCAGGCCTACTCGCGGCGCAGCAGGCAGCCGGCGGGAAGCAGCGCCTCGAGCCGCTTCACCGCGGTGGCGACCGGGCCCGCCTCGGCGTGCTCGAGCGTCACTTTCACCCGGTAGTCGGCCTCGAGGTCGAAGGTCGGGTAGCTGCCGATCGCCACCTCGGGCATCGCCAATGCCACGGTGTCGATCGCCCCGGCCACATCGGCCTCGGCGGCGTCGAGGTACAGCACCTGGAGGTGAACCGGGGTGACCGGCAGCCGCCGCAGCACGGTCTCCAGCTGCAGCCGGAACAGCTGGGGGACTCCGGGCAGCATGTAGACGTCGTCGCAGGCCAGCACCGGGTAACGCGCTTCGGGCTGGGAGATCAGCTCGCAGCCCTCGGGCGCCTCGGCCAGCCGCAGCGCCTCGGGCGGGATCCGATCGCCGTAGTGATCGCGCACCATCTGCTCCATCTGGGGCAACCGGACCACCGCGCGGCCCAGCGCGAGCGCGACCGCCCGCACGGTCACGTCGTCGTGGGTAGGCCCGATGCCGCCCGAGGTGAAGATCCACCGCGCCCGCCGACGGGCGGCGCTCACCGCCTCGACGATTGCATCCACCTCGTCGAGCACGAAGTGCACCGAGTGGAGCAGCACCCCGCGCTCGCGCAGCCGCTTCACCAGCCAGGCGCCGTTGGCCTCGGTCACCTTGGCGGTGAGCACCTCGTTGCCGATGATGATCGCCGCCGCTCCGGTACCCATGCGGTCAGCGCCTCTTTCCCAGCGCCTTCATCGCCGCCGCGGTCACCTCGTTCACCGAAGCGCCGCCGTCGAGGACGACGACCTTCTCGCCCGCCTTGCGCCGCAGCGCGATCGCCGCCAGGTACTGCTTCGCGGTGCGCCGCTGGATCGCCCGCGTCTCGTAGAGCTCGCGCTTTCCACCCCGGACGGCGCGGCGCTGCGCCCCCAGCTCGGGGTCGATCTCGAGGAACAGGGTCAGATCCGGCACCCGGGCGCGGGCGTTGATCTCTTCCACCCACCCGATCGGCAGCTGCGAGCCCTGGTACGCCAGCGACGACAGCAGGTAGCGATCGCTGAGCACCACCGCGCCGCGCTCGAGCGCCGGCTCGATCTCGCGCGCGACGTGATCCACCCGATCGGCGGCGAACATCAGCGCGAGCGTCTCGGGGGTCAGCGGCTTCTTCTTCGCCGACAGCCCCAGCTGCCGGGTCAGCGCCTGGCGGATCATCTTGCCGATCGGCCCATCAGACGGCTCGCGGGTGGTGAGGACCTCTCGCCCTTCGGCGCGCAGCTCGCGGGCCAGCGCGGCGCACTGGGTGGTGGTCCCCGCGCCGTCCAGGCCCTCGATCACCACGAAGCGGCTCATCGCGGCAGCAGGGCGGACGGGTCTTCGAGATTGAGCTGGCGCCGCAGGGCCTGAAGCCGGGCGAAGCTGACCAGCTCCTTCTTCAGATCGCGGCGGCCCAGGACGTAGCGAACGAAGCCGTAGACGAAGAACAGGAAGGAGAGCGCCGCCACCGGGTAGACGTAGATCTCGGTGTCCGGCCGGATGTCGAGATCCCAGAACATCTTCGCGGTGGTGCCGGCGGCAATCAGGGCGAGGATGATGGAGACCGCGCTGTGGGCGAAATGAACCACGCTCTGGCGCGAGGCCAGCTCGATCTGAAGCGCGGCCAGCGCCGCGGCGTCCGAGGCAGGTGCGGGGGGTTCCACTTCAGAGCTCCGGCATGGGGACTTCGCGACCGCATTCACGACAGTGCTCTCCGCCCAGCGCGGGGGCCGCGCACGCCCGGCAGCGGGTCCAGACTTCCAGCTTCTTCTTCTTCTTCGGATCGGCGGTGGCCGCGACGGCGACCCGCGGCAGCTTCATCCCGCACTTCTCGCAGATCGTCCCCGCCCCCATCGCCTGGACGGTGCGGCAGTAACGGCAGGTCAGTGGCCCGGTGGCAATCGCGGTGCGCACCCCGTCGTCGGGGACGCGATCCTCCGAGATGTCGTCGATCGGCAGCACCGGGATCTCGCCGATCTTGTCCGCCACCGTCTTCTCGAAGTCGGGGATCGGCGCCGAGGCGACCTCGCCCGTCTTCGCGAACGCGGTCACCTCGACGTCGGGCGCGCGCTCGATCGGCACCTCGCCCACCCGCTCGGGGATGGTGACCTCCAGATCGGGCATCTTCTGGATCGTCACCGGTGCGGGCGGAAGCGAGCCGAGCACGCCCGACAGATCCTTCCCGCAGACCTCGCACTCGAAGCCGAACTCGACCTGGGACTCACAGACGGGACAGACGATCATGCCGGCCGCGACGCTACCCCAGCCGGGCCGGGAGAAACGCTCAGAGTGCGCGGAGGGTCGCCCGAACCGACAGCGGCAGCCCCATCGGCTGGGCGGTGCAGTCGGGGGCACTGGCGTCAAGGACGACGGTGTCCTTGACCCGCCTGGCGGTGCCCGAGATCCGCCGGCAGGTGGCGGTGGTGCGCAGCGCGTCCTGGAAGATCGCAAACGCACAGCGGCCGTCGCGGAAGATCAAGCCGTCACCCTCGCGGGTCGCATAGAGCGAGCACCCGACGGTCGGGTCGGCCGGGTCCTCCAGGCGCAAGGTGACCCCGCCGACGGTGTTGGGGTGGGCGGAGGCCTTCAGGGTGGCGTTGCCCTCGAGCCGGCCGCCCAGCTGGGCCACCGCGAGGGTGCTCAGCTCATCGGTCGGCTCGCCTCGGGCCGCCACGCTCGCCTTCAGCCCGTCGAAGTCCCACAGGTCACTGGGCGCCGGGGCAGGCGCCAGTTTGGGTGCACGGGCCGGCGCGGTCTTCACCCCGGGACCCGCGCTCAGCACGATCGCGGTCACTGCCCACAGCTTGATCATCACCCTACCCTCGCAAGCTTCAGCCGGCCTTCCCACCTTTCTTCGAGCGCCCGCACCAGCCGCTGGTGCGCAGGCAGCAGCAGCTCGGGATCCCGGGCGACGATCGCGCGCGCCTCGTCCTGGGCCTCGGCGAGCAGCGCCTGATCCCGGCCGAGGTTGGCGACCGCCAGCTCGGGGACGCCGCTCTGGCGGGTGCCGAGGAACTCGCCCGGGCCCCGCAGCTCGAGATCCTTCTCGGCGATCACGAAGCCGTCGTTGCTCTCTTCCATCACCTTCAGGCGGGTGGTGGCGATCTGGCTGCGCGCATAGCCGGCGATCAGGAAGCACCAGGACTTCGCCGCGCCGCGGCCGACCCGCCCGCGCAGCTGGTGCAGCTGCGAGAGGCCGAAGCGCTCGGCGCCCTCGATCACCATCACCGACGCGTTCGGCACGTCGACGCCCACCTCGACCACGGTGGTGCAGACGAGGATGTCGAGCTGCCGATCGCGGAAGGCGGCCATCACCGCTTCCTTCTCGTCGTTCTTCATCCGGCCATGGAGCAGCCCGATTCGCGCCTGGGGGAACTCCAGCTGCAGCTTCTGCGCGCCCTGGGTCGCGTCGGACAGGTCGACCTTCTCGGACTCTTCGACCAGCGGGTAGACGACGTAGGCCTGGTGGCCCTGGTCGAGCTCGCCCTGCACCGCCTGGTACGCCCGCGGCCGCGCCTTCTCGTTGAAGATCCGGGTCTCGATCGGCGTGCGCCCCGGCGGCAGCTGGTCGATCACCGACACGTCGAGATCCCCGTACAGGGTCATCGCCAGGGTCCGGGGAATCGGGGTGGCAGTCATCACCAGGGTGTCCGGCCGGGGGCCCTTGGCCATCAAGGTGTGCCGCTGCATCACCCCGAAGCGATGCTGCTCGTCGATCACCACCAGCCCCAGCCGCTGAAACTCGACCCCTTCCTGGATCAGCGCGTGGGTACCGACCGCGACCCGCACCACTCCGTTGGCCAGGCCCTCGCGCTGCTGCTTGCGGGCCCTCGGCGCGGCGCTGCCGGTGATCAGGCTCACCTTGGCCCCCAGCGGCGCGAGCATCTTGCTGAAGGTGCGGTGGTGCTGCTCGGCGAGGATCTCGGTCGGCGCCATCACCGCGACCTGAAACCCGTCTTGCAGCGCCAGGGCGGCGGCGATCAGCGCGACCGCCGTCTTCCCCGAGCCGACGTCGCCCTGGACCAGCCGGTTCATCGGCTCGGCCTTCGCCATGTCGCGCGAGACCTGCCCGACCACCCGCGCCTGGGCGCCGGTGAGCTGGAAGGGAAGCAGCGCGGCCGCCACCGCCTGGCGCTCGGCCGAGGCGTCGAACGGGATCCCGGGCTGGACCTTCACCCCCTGGCGGCGCAGCGCGAGGCCCAGCTGGAGGAAGAACAGCTCGTCGAACGCCAGCCGGTGGTGGGCGGGGCTGGCGTGGGCGTCGAGCGCGGTCAGCGGCGCGTCGGCTGGAGGGAAGTGCAGGTAGCGCAGCGCATCGGCCAGCGACATCAGGTGGTGGCGCTCGCGGACCTCGTCGGGCAGCGGCTCCTCGAGCGCGTCGGCGAACCCGGCGGCGATCTTGAACGCCAGCTCGCGCAGGTTGCGCTGCTCGTGCCGCTCGAAGCCCGGGTAGACGGGGACGATCCGGTTGAAGTGCACCGGCGAGCTGTCGGCGTCGTCGGCCGGCTCGACCTCCGGGTGCGGAATCTCCCAGCCCCAGGAGCTCTGGCGGACCTCGCCCGAGACGACCAGCCGCCTGCCGATCGGGTACTTCGCCTTCAGCCACGCGCCGCTCTGGAAATGGGTGGCGGCGATGCTCCCGGTGGAATCCGACAGCACCGCGCGGAAGGTGCGCCGCCCTCCCCGGCCGTACTGCTCTTCGGCGCGCTTCACTTCACTTTGCGCACGCCCTTCTTGTTGAGCAGGCCGACCAGCCGGGGATTCAGCCGCCAGCCGACCTCGCTCAGCGCAGTGGCCAGCGGCCCCGAGGCCGGAGCGATCGACAGCATCCGCGCCGGGCTGTCCTCTTCCTTCGGCTCCGCTCCCTCGGGCCGCAGCTTCTGCCTGGGCGGCGCCGGCGCGGCCTTGCCCGCCTTCGCCGCCGTCTGGGCCGAGGCCTTCGGCCTTCGCTTCTTCACCGGCTCGGGCGCCGGCAGCCGCCCGGACTCGGTCAGCACCAGCACCGGCCGCGGCGCGTCGGCCTCGCCCGCGGCCTTCGGCAGGAAGTCGATCGGCAGCCCTTCGTCGCGCAGCGCGAGCAGCACCTGCTGCAGCGCGTTCTTCCGCACCGACAGCTCGCGATCGTCGATCCGGGTCAGCTGGGCGGTGAGCGCCGCGGTGGTGCTCGGCTTGACGCCGCTGCCTGCCCGCGCCAGCGCTCCGGCGAGCGCCGGCCGAAGCTCCTTGATCGACGAGAGGTTGAGGAAGTCGCGGGCGCACGCATAGCGCAGCGGCCCCAGCAGCGCGAAGAGGGGGTGGCTGCTACTCGCCATCCTCGAACGTCACCTTGAGGATCTCGTATTCCCGCGCGCCGCCCGGGCTCTGGATCATCGCGGTGTCGCCCACCGTCTTGCCGACCAGCCCGCGGCCCACCGGGGTGCTGATGCTGATCCACTTCTTCTTGAAGTCCGACTCATACTCGCCGACCAGGCGGTAGGTGACCTTCTTCTCGGTCTCGAGATCGTTGAGTTCGACGGTGGCGCCGAAGACGACGGTGCCGGTGCCCTTGAACTTCGAGGTGTCGACCACCTCGCAGCGCGCGATCTGGCCGTTGATGTCCATGATCCGGCCTTCGATGTGGCTCTGCTTCTCTTTGGCGGCGTGGTACTCGGCGTTTTCCTTCAAGTCCCCGTGAGCCCGCGCGACCTCAATCTCGTGGGTGATCTTCGGGCGCTCGACCGAGGTCAGCTGCTTCAGCTCGTCTTTGAGCCGGCGCAAGCCTGCAGCGGTAATCGGGGTGGTGTCGGCCATTGCACGTCTCCATAGCGAAACAGACCTGCCCGGGTCTAGCGTGCGCGCCGTGCTGTCGGTGAAGGAGCTTCACAGAATCGCAGGCTCGATGCGCCGAGAAGAATTCGAGCGCCAGCTGGGTCCTTTTGTGCTCGTGCAGCGGCCTCCGGATCAACTCAAACAGCTCAAGGCGCTCCAGCTGGGGGCCAGGCGCACGGTGGCCCTCAAGCGGGGCCAGACCCCCCACGACGAGGACGTCTCGCTGCTGTTCGAGTTCGACGATCTGATGGTCGCCACCCTGCCCCCGGTCGACAGCGGCGCTCCGCTCAACGTGGGCCGGATGCCCGACTGTGACCTGGTGATCGACGACCCGTCGGTGTCCAAGCACCACGCCCGCATCGAGTGGGACGGCAAGGACGCCTCGATCGAGGACCTCCAGTCGTCCAACGGCACCCGGCTCAACGGAGATGCGCTGAACATCAAGCTGGTGGTTCGCGACGGTGACACGATCGAGTTCGGCGACACCCAGTTCTGCTACCTCTCGACCAACACCCTCCACGCCCGCCTGACCACCGGGAAGTTCAAGGGCGGGGGCTGACCGATGCTCCAGGTCAGAGAGCTCCAAAAGCTCGCCAGCTCGCTGAAGCTCGAGGCCTTTCAGAAGCAGATGGGGCCGTTCGTGCTGATCCAGCGTCCCCCCGAGGCGCAGCACGGCAAGCAGACCGACCTGCTCGGCCTGCCGATGAACGTCCAGAGCACCACGATGGCGCGCCCGGGGGCGGTCTCCTCCGGCACCCTCGGCCTGCTGTTCCAGTTCGACACCCTGGTGGTCGCCACCCTGCCGCCGCTGGAAGGCATCGACGAGCTCTCGGTGGGCCGCCAGCCCGACTGCGAGCTGGTGATCGACGACAAGTCGGTCTCGAAGAAGCACGCCACCCTCCGGTGGGATGCCAGGCAGGGGCGCGCGACCATTCAGGATCTCGGCTCGACCAACGGCACCTTCCTCAACGCCAGCATCCGGCTGCGCAAAGAGAAAGAGAGCCTGCTGCAGGACGGAGACATCATCAGCTTCGGCGAGGTGCAGTTCTGGTACCTGCTGACCGCGACCCTTCACGCCAAGCTGTCGAAGGAACGACGCGGCCCGATGCCGCGCGGCGTCTGATTTCCCGTCGACCTTCGTCGGTCGGGTCATGTCCGCCTCCGCCGCGACCGTGAGCTCCCGCCTGCTGCGCCTCTTCGACGCCGAGGTCGGCCAGCTGCCGCGCTCGTACTGGTTCGTCTGGGGTGGGACGCTGGTCAACCGGCTCGGCTCGTTCGTGCTGCCGATGCTGACCATCTACCTGACCCGCCGCCGGGGCCTGTCGCTGGAGGACGCGGGGGCGATCGTCTCCGGCTTCGGGCTCGGCTCGCTGGGCGGCGTCACCCTGGGTGGCGTGCTCGCCGATCGCCTCGGCCGGCGCGCGACGATGCTGCTCGGGTTGGTGCTCGGGGCCGCCTCGATGCTCGCCCTCGGCGCCGCCGCTCAATACTGGCAGCTGGCGCTGGGCGCCGCGGCGCTCGGGCTGTTCGGCGACCTCTACCGCCCTGCCTCCAGCGCGCTGATCGCCGACCTGGTGCCCCCGGAGCACCGGCTGAAGGCCTTCGGGTTGCTGTACTGGGCGATCAACCTCGGCTTCGCGCTGGGCACCGGGGTGGCCGGCTTCCTCGCCGAATCCCACTTCACCGCCCTCTTCATCGGAGACGCCGCCACCACCCTGATCTTCGCGGCGATCATCTACCGCTTCGTGCCCGAGCCCGCCCGCCACCCGGCGCCGAAGGACGGCGGGGGCTCGTTGCTGACCCCGTTTCTCGACCCGGTGTTCCTGCCGTTCCTGATCCTCAACTTCCTGATCATCACCGTCTTCTTCCAGCACCTGGTCACCCTGCCCGCCGACATGGCGAGCAAGCAGCTCGGCTCGAGCGACTACGGCCTGGCGATCGCCTTCAACGGGATCCTGATCGTGCTGCTGCAGCCGCTGGCCACCCGCCTGCTCAAGGGAGTGGGGCGGGCGCGGGTGCTGGCGGCAGGCTGCCTGCTGACCGGGCTGGGGATGGGGATCAACGCCTTCGCCCAGGCGCTGCCGCTGTTCGTCCTCTCGGTCGCGGTCTGGACCCTGGGAGAGATCCTGATGTCCCCGGTGTCCTCGAGCATCATCGCGGACCTGTCTCCGGCCCACCTGCGCGGCCGGTACCAGGCGGCCTTCTTCCTCACCTGGGGGCTGGCGATGGTGATCGCGCCGCTGCTCGGGCCGTGGATCGTCCGCGCCTCCGATCTGCCCACCCTGTGGCTGTGGTGCGTGGCGCTCGGAGCGGTCTGCGCGGTCGGCCAGCTGCTGCTCACCGGCCCGCGCCGCAGGCGGATGCTCGAGCTGGGTACGGCGGTCAGCGGCCTGCGCGACTGAAGGTTCAGGCGGGGCGGCGCAGGAACCGCTGCAGGATCAGCTCGGTCTTGGCGTCCTGGATCAGCCCGCTCTGAAAGGCGGCGAACAGCTCGGGGGCCGATCGCCACCGGATCCGCCCCCCTTCCTCCAGCGGCGAGCCGTCGCCTTCGGGCAGGGTCTGCCCCAGGCCGGTCACCTCGCAGGCGGCGGGGAAGATCTTCTCCGACAGGATCCCCGGGGCGAGGAAGAACGCCGCGCCCAGCAGCTGCACTGCCTCGGGGCTCACCGCGAAGCCGGCCTCCTCGAGCACCTCGGCGGCGCAGCGGATCTTCAGCCCCGCCTCGCCCGCATCCTCCGGCTCGAGCAGCCCGGCCACAATCTCCTCGCACAGCAGGTGGCTGCGCCCATCGGGCACCACCGGCTGCTTGTCTTTGCGGAAGTAGGCCGCCGGCCGCAGGTTCTCGCGGGTGAGGAACTCCGGGCTCCCCTCGCCCGTCCGGCGCCAGACCAGCACCGCCACCGCGTCCAGCCGGGGGCGATCGACCACGTCCACCCGGTAGACCGGCGAGGACGAGCCATCGGCGCGGCGGTTCTTCACCCTCAGCCGGCGCAGCTGCAGGAACCCTTCGTCGCAGCGGGCGGTGGCCGAGAAGTCCTCCACCACCTCCAGCGCCGTCACCTCGGTTTCAGCCATCAGAACCTGCGCTTTACCAGAAGCAGGGCAACACATAGGGTCCGCCGCGCATTCCAAGGCCACGTCCCCAGGTGTTCGTCATCCGATCCATTCGCCTCGTCGCCGTCTTCCTGACCGCTTCGGTTGCAGCCTCCTGTCTCCCCGTCCTCGAAGGGCAGCCGACCCAGCTGGCCAACCAGGAGATCCGGCTCACCTTCCTCGGCACCACCGACATCCACTCGCGGCTGCTGCCGTACGACTTCGCGCCGCTGAAGACCGACACCGATCTCGGCCTCATCCCCGAGGCGGGCCCCTTCGGCGGGGTCGCGCGGCTCGGAGCGCTGCTCAAGCGCGAACGCGCCAGCGCCGATCGGGTGCTGCACCTCGACTCGGGCGACAGCTTCCAGGGCGCCCCGATCTTCAACGTCAACTTCGGCGAGGTCGAATACAAGTTCCTCTCGAAGATGCGGCTCGACGCGGCGGTGATCGGCAACCACGAGTTCGACTCGGGCGCGCTCAACTTCACCGTCCAGGCGCGGGACAACGCGACCTTCCCGGTGCTGGCCGCCAACTACGCCTGGGGTGACGTCAACGATCTGAACAGCAACAAGACCGCGCTCTACACCCTGCCGTACACGATCAAGAACGTGGGCGGGGTCCGGGTCGGGATCATCGGCCTGGCCAACATCAGCTCGCTCAACTCGATCGTCGAGGGCGGCAACTCGCTGCAGGCCACCCCGCTCGAGCAGAACGAGGCGGCCCGCGGGTACGTCGAGCTGCTCAAGCCGGTCACCGACGTGATCGCGATCGTCAGCCACGCCGGGCTCACCGAAGATCAGGAATTGATCCAGGGCTACGAGGCGTACTTCGAGTTCGGGAAGATCAGCTACTACCTGAACCGCAAGGGCAACCAGTGGAAGATCCTCGAGTGGTTCGGGCCGGTGAACGATCCGCTGTCGGTGGTGCGGGTGAAGATCCCGGGAGTCAGCGGGGTCGACGTGATCATCGGCGGGCACCTCCACATCGTGCTCAACCCGCCCCAGCAGCTCACCGACCCGTCCGGCCGCAAGGTGCTGCTGAGCCACAACGGCGCCTTCGCCAAGTACCTCGGCCGGCTCGACGTGGTGGTGAAGATGCCTCCCGAGGAAGGCGCGCCGGAAGGCGCCGAGGTCGTCAGCCACGACTACAAGGTCTTCCCCGTCGACGGGCTGTGGTGCTCGCCGGCGATGCACGACTACTACAAGTCGCGGTTCTGGAGCCCGGGCCAGTTCATCACCGACCCGCAGGTGCAGGCGGCGCTGAAGCAGTGCACCGCCAGCGAGGACAAAGAGACCACCCAGCTGCTGCAGCCGTACATCATCGATCTCGACTTCAAGCTCTCGCTCACCTCGCTGTTCGCCTACGCGCCCCGCGACATCGCCCGCCGCAACAACTCGACCGGGGGCGACTCGCCGCTGGGCAACGTCGCCGCCGACTCGATGCGCAAGCGGCGCCGGGTCGAGGCCGAGGTCGCCGTCACCAACTCGCTCGGCATCCGCGACAACATCTACGCCGGGCCGCTGACCCAGGAGTCGTTGTTCAACGTGTTCCCCTTCGAGAACACGATCAACATCATGTACCTGTCGGGAATCGAGATGGAGGAGATGTTCGACTTCATCACCGAGCGCTCGGCCAGCCGCGGGTGCGTCAGCCAGGCGCAGATCTCGGGCGGGCGCTTCACGATGGACTGCGCCCAGGTGCAGCTGAACGACCTGCGGCTGCAGTGCGATCCGAAGAACAACGCCAGCGACTGCCCCACCGACGATCGCACCGGCCGCGCCCCCTGGAAGTGCCTGGAGGACGCCACCGGCGACCGCTGCTGGGCGCACCCGGCGACCAACATCCAGATCAACGGCAAGCTGCTCGAGCCCTACGCGACCTACCGGGTGGCGGTGAACGACTACATCGCCAAGGGCGGCTCGGGCTTCGTGGTGCTCAAGCGCAACACCACCCGGTTCGAGACCGGCATCCCGCTGCGCGACTCGCTGATCGGCTACCTGCAGAGCTTCTGCAGCTGCGACGACATCCTCGCCGACGCGCGCGACGCCCAGGGCAACGTGATCGGCAAGAACAAGCAGCTGTGTGGCAGCCTCGAGAACGGGAAGTGGACCGTCGCCCCCCAGGAGCAGTCGTTCTGCAAAGGCGCGGACGACTACAAGAAGAAGCTCGACGAAGACAACGCCGGCTGCCGCTGCGTCGACGTCTTCCGCAAGACCGCCGCCTGCGACGCCCCCGAGAAGCTGGCCGCCTGTCTGGCGTCGGTGCCGCCGGGCCCCGCCCTGGGCAAGTGCACCTGCCGCGACGCGCTGGCGGCCGACCCGCTGTGCGGCAACGTCACCAGCCAGATCCGATCCTTCTGCGAGAATCCGACCGCGCTCTCGATCGCGGTCGGCACCGAGGACGGCCGGATCGCGCGGAGGGTCAAGTGATCCGCCACCTGCCGTGGCTGGGCCTGGTGGTGGCGTTGGCCGGTTGTCCGAAGATCAAGCCCCCCCCGGTGATGCCGATCTCGTCGTTCAAGGTCGAGGTCCGTGGGCTGGACGTCGGCAAGGGCGCCACCCGCACCCCGCTGAACGTGGTGACCACCTGTGCGGTCAAGCACGGCGGCCAGGCGACGGTGCCGGAAGCCGAGAAGGGCACCCGGGCCTGCCCCTACGCGATCTCCCGCGGCGACATCGAAGTCGACCTCACCGCCACCGCGCTCGACGTGAGCGGCAACCCGGCCCTCACCTTCAGCGGGCCGGTGAGCTTCCGGGTGGTCCCCGGAGATCTCTCCGGGGGGTACGAGAACCGCTTCGCGATGGCGGCCTCCGGGGTGGTGACCACCACCATCCGCACCCAGCACCAGTACGGCGCCACCCGCTTCTGGGCCGAGGACGCGCCCCCCTCGCCGCTCTACTCGGACGGAGGGATCATCCCCGGGCTTCCCGTCGAGCCCCCCCACCGCACCTACGCCACCGGCCTCTCGCCCCAGATCTTCTTCGAGGAGCCGACGCTGGCGAAGGTCCAGATCCCCGACGGCTTCGACAACCGCAGCTCCCCGCTGGTCGGCGAGTTCCTCACCATCGGCAAGAACCCCGAGTCGGGCGAGCAGCTGCTGCAGAGCTGCGCCAACGATCCGCAGCGCGACGGCCAACCCGCGCTGATGGTGATCACCGGCACCGACCCGGGCGGCTTCTACGTCACCGACGTCTCCGCCTGCCGTCAGCTCGAGCTGACCGACGCCGGCGGCCTCGACGCGCCGCGCACCGCCGAGCCGAAGGACCCCTGCCTGCTGCCGCTCACCGGCGGCGGCTCAGTGGTGATCGAGCAGTGGGACGGCGGCGCCAGCGCCGGCGAGCCCGCGCGCTGCAAGGTCTCCAACGAGGTCTGCACCGCCACCGCCTCATGCCGCAGCTACCTGCCGGGTACCTACGGCGGGATGTTCATCTACAACTACAGCTTCCCCGACGGCCTCGACGAAGGCGACCTGCTGTGGACGCTGTCCGGCTCGGTGCAGGAGTTCACCAGCACCACCCAGATGGTCTTCCCCAGCTGGAGCATCGCCGAGAAGGTCCGCCGGCTGCCGCCCGATCAGTGGAACAAGTGGCTGCAGTACGCGCCGCCGATCGAGATCAACAACCGCACCTGCGGCGCGGAGAACGTGCTGCCGCCCTTCCTCACCGATCAGCTCTGCGGCCACAACCGCCGCAACCTGAAGATGGAGAGCCTCGAGTCCGGGTTGGTGAAGGTGAAGAACCTCCGCCTGCCGTCCGCCTTCACCAACTGCGACTTCAACGCCGACTTCAGCGTCCCCTTCTTCTGCGACACCCGCGACGGCGCCGACTGGATCTGGGGAAGCTGCGCCTTTCCGCCCTCGCCGCCCGAGCCGGCCGCCGACACGATCGAGCGGGTCTGCAACAGCGACTGCGTGATCGGCACCGGCCCCTGGGCGGTGCGGAAGGACGGCCTGCGCCAGATCTGCTCCGAGCGCACCACCTACGTCGGCTTCGGCCAGTTCGTGGTCGAGATGAACCCGCCCGGGGCGGACAGCTGGGGCTTCGACGAGAGCGTCCCCGCGCGCGTCCAGCACTTCGACGTCGGCGCCGCGCCTGCCAGGCCCGCGGGCGTCTATGCCGCTGGAGCCGACCTGAACCTGGGCTGCGACGTCGAGGTGCGGCTGGCCTTCGGGCCCGCGAACGTGGTCGCCACTGCGACCGATCTTCCGCTCCAGGCCCGCACCGTGCTCAACCACGAGCTCACCGGCACCGAGACCACCGTCGCGGTGATCGTGCCCGGCGGCGGCCCCGGCAAGTGCTGGGTCGCGCAGAACTTCCACAACCGGATCAACATCGTCACCAAGGACGCGCTGCCCGAGCTGCAGCCCGACTGCGCGCTCGACGATCCCGATCCACTCAAGGCGAAGCAGTGCCAGTACACCCGCGGCGCCACCTTCGATCTGATCGGCCACCTGCGCCACCTGCAGCCCGGCCGCCCCCGGTGGGCGATCCTTCCCCGCGATCCGGATGACGTCTGCTGCCGTCCTGGCCCCGGCCTCGAGTGCCCTCGGCCGGTCAAACCCTGTCCATGAGTCCCAAGCCCGCTTCGTCCCCTGGAGGTTTCTTGTCCCTGCTTCCCCGCTTCGCCGCGCTGTCGGTGCTCGCTGCCGCCACTGCGCACGCCGGAGACTTCGTCGACACCCGCATCAGCATCGTCCTCGCCGACGACAACGTCCTGGCCCGATCGGGAGAGACGAAGATCAACAGCCCCGACGTCGGCTTCGGCGCGACCTCCGGGAACACCCAGTTCTACGACAACTTCAACACCAAGTTCTCCGGCTTCGAGTCGCTCTCGAACGTGGTGCTCTACAAGAAGTCGGCCTCGTACTTCGACGGGTTCAGCGGCGAGGCCGCGCTCGCGATCAACGTGCTGATGCGGCCGGCAGGCACGATCGAGTTCCGCGACAACAGCAGCTACCTCAAGCTCAACTGGCGCCCCGCCGGCTGGGGCGAGAAGGAAGAGCTGTCGTTCACCGGCTTCCCGGTCAGCTCCGATCGCTTCCGCCTCGGCTACGCCTACCGGATCAGCTGGGGCGGCAGCTCGGTGTTCACCAGCCGCGCCCTGGCCGACGGCGTCCCCGGCGGGCGGCTGCAGCTGACCCGCGATCGCTTCTACGTCTTCGCCGGCCTCAAGACCGGCCTGCTGCTCAACGATCGCACCCTCGAGAAAGAACGGGTCTACGGCTTCATGGGCGGCGGCGGCTTCGACATCACCGACACCCTGCGCCTCGAGGCCAACGGCGGCTACTTCCAGAAGGGAATCGTGCCCGGCCTGGCCAACCAGGGAATCGAGGCCCCGGTGAACGCGCGCGGCATCTCGGGGCAGCTCACCTGGCACGTCGGGGTCCCGGTCGGCACCAGCATCGACTTCAAGCTGTACCGGAACGATCCGGAGATCTTCCAGAAGTTCTTCACCCCCGAGCAGTACCCCGGCGGCCTCGCGTACAGCCTCTCGGTCGAGGGCTCGTACCTCGATCAGACGCTCGAGAACCCCGACGTCTTCGGCGCCACCAAGATCCAGCCGGCGATGGCGGTCGCGCTCCAGGGCCGGGCGAAGTTCAACTTCCTGCGGGTGAACATCCTCGCCCTCTACCGGACCCTCTCGTACATCCAGTTCGACGTGCCCGGCATCCCGCCCTACAAGGACTTCCCCAAGGGCACGGTGCAGAAGCCCGAGATGTTCGTCGCGATCGGCGCCGACTACCACCTGCCCGGGCTGCACCTCACCCCCGGCGTGATCCTCGGCCTTCAGCAGCCGGCCAGCTTCAAGAGCCCCTCGACGGTGCTGGGCGGCACCAACCCGCCGAGCGCCTTCACCGGCTCGCGCACCGTGGTGCTCAGCGGGGTCAACGACTTCGAGATCCTCCCCACCAGCTACGACGCGCTGCCGATCTTCTCGGCGAAGGTGAACGCGAAGCTCGACCTGTCCGACTACATGTCGTTCGTCGGCGAGGTCTATTACACCCGCAACCCGAACCGGACGACCTTCCGGGACAGCGTGGCCGGGATCGCCGAGCCGAGCTTCGAGAAGGAGCACGCGCTCGGCTTCAACCTGATCATGCAGGCCCGCTTCTAGAGCCGGCCAAGCAGGGACTTCGAGGCCCCGGCGAAGCTCGACTCGCCGGTCGCGCCTCCCTTGAAGCCGCCCTTCTCGTTGTCCAGCGGCGCCTCGGCCGAGCTGCCGTCCACCCGGTCGACCACCGCCTTCGCGGCGAGCGTCCCCACCTTCAGCTGCAGCGCCGCGCCCACCGTCAGCTGCTCGCCCTTCGGCACCGCGACCACCACCTTGAGGGTGCGCGAGTCTTCCAGCCGGGCGATCACCGCCCCGGCCTCGACCGCCTGACCGGGCCTGGCGGCCAACCCCTGGACGAATCCATCGGCGCCGGCGAGCAACGCCAGGTCGGCCGCCTCGCTCTTCGCGCGGGCCAGCTCGCCTTCGATCATCGTCAGCTCGCCCTGGATCGCGGGCGTCAGCGGCACGGTCAGCGCTTCGACCTGCTTCTGCGCCGCCGCGAGCGCCGCCTTCGCCGCCGCCGCGCTCTTCTCGGCCTTGGCGATCGCGGGCTTCTTCCCCTTCCCGCCCGCCTTCAGCTTGTCGAGGTCCGCCTGGGCCTTCGACTGGGTGGCGCTCGCCTTGTCGAGCCTGGCCTGCGCCACTTTGAGCTTCTTCGCCGCCGCCGCGCTGACCTTGTTCTTCTTGCGCACCTCGATCAGGCGCGCCTCGAGCGCGACGATCTTCTTCTGCGCCGCGCTGGTGTCCCACCTGGCCAGCGGAGTGCCCTTCTGGACCCACTGCCCGTCGGTGACCGAGATCGCGCTCAAGGTCCCGCCCCGCGCCAGCGTCACCGCAGTGACCGCCTTCGGCACCAGCGTGAACGGAGCGGTCGCGGTGTGCGGCATCGGCACCACCAGCGCGCCGCCCATCGCCGCCACCGCCAGCGCGCCGATCACCAGCCCCTTCTTCGACTTGCCCGGCGGCCTCCAGCCCGGCTCGGCCTTGACGGTGGGATCATCGA
>JAGSPQ010000021.1 GCA_018262385.1 Myxococcaceae bacterium
GAGCGCGATGGTGGCGGGCGCGAAGTTCCGCGGCGAGTTCGAGGAGCGGCTGAAGGCGGTGCTCAAGGAGATCACCTCTTCCGAGGGCGAGATCATCGTCTTCATCGACGAGCTGCACACCATCGTCGGCGCGGGCAAGGCGGAAGGCTCGATGGACGCGGGCAACATGCTCAAGCCGGCGCTGGCGCGCGGCGAGCTGCACTGCATCGGCGCCACCACCCTCGACGAGTACCGCAAGCACATCGAGAAGGACGCGGCGCTCGAGCGGCGGTTCCAGCCGGTGATGGTGGGCGAGCCCTCGGTGCAGGACACGATCAGCATCCTGCGGGGGCTGAAGGAGCGCTACGAGGTGCACCACGGGGTGCACATCCAGGACTCGGCGCTGGTCGCCGCGGCCACCCTCTCGCACCGCTACATCGCCGACCGCTTCCTGCCCGACAAGGCGATCGACCTGATCGACGAGTCGGCGAGCCGGCTGCGGATCGAGATCGACTCGATGCCGACGCCGATCGACGACATCCGCCGCAAGCTGATGCAGCTGGAGATCGAGCGGCAGGGGCTGATGAAAGAGACCGACGTCCACTCGCGCGAGCGGCTGGCCGAGATCGAGAAGGAAGCGGCCAACCTCAACGAGAAGTTCTCGACGCTCAAGGCCCACTGGGAAACCGAGAAGACCGAGATCGCCGCGATCCGCGCGATCAAGGAGAAGGTCGAGCAGGCGCGCAACGACATGGCCACCGCCGAGCGGAAGGGCGAGCTGAACAAGGCGGCCGAGATCAAGTTCGGGGTGCTGCCCTCGCTGGAGAAAGAGCTGAACCAGCACACCAGTCGGCTGGGCGAGCTGCAGAAGAACATGCGGTTCCTCAAAGAGGAGGTCGACGCCGAGGACATCGCGCAGGTGATCGCCAAGTGGACGGGCATCCCGGTCTCGAAGCTGCTCGAGGCCGAGGTCCACAAGCTGGTGCACATGGAAGAGCGGCTGGCCCAGCGGGTGGTCGGGCAGCGGCAGCCGATCGTGGCGGTCTCGAACGCCGTCCGGCGCGCCCGCAGCGGGCTGCAGGATCTCAACCGGCCGATCGGCTCGTTCATCTTCCTCGGCCCCACCGGGGTCGGAAAGACCGAGACGGCGAAGGCGCTGGCGGAGTTTCTGTTCGATTCCGACCAGGCGATGATCCGGATCGACATGTCGGAGTACATGGAGAAGCACTCCGTCTCGCGGCTGGTCGGCGCGCCTCCCGGGTACGTCGGCTACGAGGAAGGCGGCCAGCTGACCGAGGCGGTGCGCCGGCGGCCGTACTCGGTGGTGCTGTTCGACGAGATCGAGAAGGCGCACCACGACGTCTTCAACATCCTGCTGCAGATCCTCGACGAGGGCCGGCTGACCGACAGCCAGGGCCGCACGGTCGACTTCAAGAACGCGGTGCTGATCATGACCAGCAACATCGGCTCGCAGGTGCTGCAGGAGAGCCTGGCGGGGAAGAAGAAGACCCTCGACGAGAAGGTGCGCAACGAGGTGATGGACTCGCTCAAGGAGCACTTCCGCCCCGAGTTCCTCAACCGGGTGGACGAGGTGGTGCTGTTCGAGCCGCTGCGCAAGGAGGACATCGCGCAGGTGGTCGGGCTGCAGTTGCTGCGGCTGCAGAAGCTGCTCACCGACCGGCGGATCCAGCTGAGCCTCACCGACCCGGCGCGGAACTTCCTCGCCGAGCAGGGGTACGACCCGGTCTACGGCGCCCGGCCGCTGAAGCGCGCGATCCAGAAGTACCTGCAGGATCCGCTCGCGCTGAAGATCCTCAGCGGCGACTTCGCGCCCGGCGACACCGTCGAGGCCGAGGTGGCGGGCGAGGCGCTGAGCTTCAAGAAGGTGATGCGGAACTAGGACGCAGGTCAGGCCGGCGGCTTCGGATCCACCGGTGCCGGGTCGGCAGCAGCCGCGGCCGGCGCCGCCTCGACCGGAGCCGCGACCGCGGGAACCGCTGCCGCCTGGGCGCGCCCGGCTTCCCGCCGCTCGGCGAGGGCGACCGACTCGGCGAGAAACTGGTCGTACTGCACCTTGCGGCCGACCGCTTCCTGCTCGGCGGCCTTCTGCCGCACGTCGGCCCACGCCCTGCCCTGCCTGCCGGCCCAGACCGAGAAGAAGATCCCGGCCAGCAGCGAGCCGCCCCAGACCAGGTTCTGCAGCGGATCGGCGAAGGTCTGCTCGACCCCGTTGCCGACGAAGCGGATCGCGAAGTTGAACAGCGTGCCGGTGAGCGCGCCGACGATCGCGGTGCGCCAGATCGGCAGCTCGAGGAAGCGCGAGGCGAGGTGGATCAGCGCGGGCAGCACGAACAGGATCCACATCTGGCCGACGAAGATCACCACCGCCAGGTAGAGCACCCGGCTGTCGGCGGCGACGAGCCGGTGGTTGAGCCGGTTCATCAACATCACCGAGAGGATCGTGCCGCCGGTGTAGGCGATGAAGCCGAAGCCGACGATCAGCATGAACTGCCGGGCCTTCGCTTCCAGCCGCGCCAGCGGTTTGACTTTGCGTTCGCTCACGATCGGGCCCGGAGAGTAGCGCGAACCGCCCCTGCCCCCATCACTCGTCCTGTGGAGATTCGGCGGGGGCGTGGGGGCCGGGAGGATCGGCGTAGAAGACCTCCATCAGGGTCAGCCCATGCGGGGGGGCGGTGACGCCGGCGTGCTCGCGGGTCTTCGCCTCGAGCACTTCCTGCACCCACCTCGCCGGGTGCTTGCCCCGGCCGACGTTGACCAGGGTACCGATCAGGTTGCGGACCATGTGGCGCAGGAAGGCGGTGCCCTCGACGGTGAACCGGATCTCGTCGCCCGCGCTGCCCTCGAACTGCACCCGGGTCAGCTCGCGAATCGGGTGCTTCGCCTCGCACTCGGCGGCCCGGAAGCTCGAGAAGTCGTGCCGGCCCAGCAGGTGGGTCGCCCCCAGCTTCATCGCCTCGAGGTCGAGCGGCTGGAAGATCTCCCAGTGGGTGAGCCGCCGCAGCGGCGAGCGGCCCCGCAGGTTGCTCAGCCGGTAGAGGTAGCGCTTGCCCTTCGCCCACCGCCGGGGGTCGAACGCGGGGGCGACCTCCTCGGCCCGGACCACCGCCACGTCGTCCGGCAGCAGCCCGTTGAGGCCCATCCAATATGCCCGGAGCGGAAGATTCACCGGAGAGTCGAACGCCACCACCTGGCCCTGGGCGTGGACGCCCGAGTCGGTGCGGCCGGCCGCGAAGACGTCGACCGGAGCGCCGACCAGCTGCTGCAGCGCCCGCATCAGCCGCCCCTGAATCGACGGGCCGTTGGGCTGGAGCTGCCAGCCCACATAGTGGGTGCCGTCGTACTCCAGCACGAGCTTGATCCGCGGCATCGGACCCGAGCGTGTATCAGCCGGTGGAACTTTCCTGAAATCCCGGGTGTCATGGCGGTCCATGCCCCCGGACGTGATGCTGTTGCTGGCTTCGAGCGGTCTGACCTTCGTGGCATCACTCATGTTTCTGGTCAGCGACGAGAGCCCGCCGCCGGTGGAGGAAGACGATCCGCGGCTGCACGTGAGCTTCTGCCTGCCGCCGCTGCGGCTGCAGCAGGTGCCTCCCCCGCTGCCGATCCGGCCGGACTGCGCGGTGGACCTCTCGACCGCCGGCCTGCACAGCGTGTTGACGATGCGTCCGGCCGACGGCGACGAGTGGCTGGTGACGCTGGAGTGTGTGCCGGTCCCCGACAGCGCGGCGCTCCAGGTTCGCGGCAACGACGGGATCGGGGCGGTCGCCGATCTTCGCTGGCACGGGAAGGCCGGGCTGGCGCGTCCGACCAGGCGGCAGTGGCGACAGAAGCCCGGACGGGCTTAAAGCCTCGCCGGAATGCTCCGGCCCCTGCTCGCCCTCGTCCTCCTCTGCGGCTGTCCCGCCTCGCACGTCTACCCGGCGCTGATCCGGGGGCCGGCCACCCCCGCCAGCGTTCCGCTCGTCTTTCACGACGTCCGGGTGTTCACCGCGACCGAAGCCGGGGTGCTCGAGCACCAGGACGTGGTGGTGGTGGGCGACCGGATCGTCTCGATCGCCGCCACCGGCGGGGCGCTGGCGCCCAACGCCCGGCTGATCGAAGGGGCGGGCAAGACGCTGCTGCCGGGCCTGGTCGACTTCCACGTCCACCTCACCGGCACCCCGTCGCCGCCCTGGCACGTCGTCTTCCCCGATCTGGATCACACCGCCCACTCGTTGCTCTACGCGGGGATCACCACCGTGCAGGACGTGGGCGGCGATCTCGACGCGCTGGAGGAGCTGAAGGCGAAGGCGGCGAGCGGCCAGTGGCTGGGCCCCCACTTCACCTACGCCGGGAAGATCATCACCCCCGACGGAAGCTACCCGGCCAGCTACATGCGCGAGGCGCTGCCCTGGCCGGTGTCGAGCATCGCCGCCGGGCGGTTCAGCAACGAGATCGACTCGGAGAGCGCGGGCATCCGCGAGGTCGAGCAGCGGATCGCCAGGGGCGCGAGCATCATCAAGGTGGCGGTCGCGCAGGTGCCGCTCCACACCCCGGTCTACACCCGCGCGCTGCTCGAGCCGATCGTCAAGGCCGCCCACGCCAGGGGGGTCCGGGTGGTGGCGCACACCGACTCACCCGAGCACGCCCTGCTGGCGGCCCGCTCGGGGGTCGATGCGCTGGTGCACGGGATTCACCTCGGCGAGCTGACCGTCGAGCAGGCCCAGGAGCTCAAGGCGCTGGGAGTGGTGGTCTCGCCGACGATCGACGTCTTCAACCGGATCCAGGACATGGCCGAGTTCAAGTACGCGCCGACCCCGCTCGAGCAGGAGATCTACCCGGCGGATTACCTCGCCCAGTTCTCCCCTGCGGTGGTGCGGGGGCAGAAGCTGTCGGACGGGATGATGGAGTGGATCGTCGCGCTCCAGCAGCACGCGCCGCACCGGGCCGAGTCGGTGAAGCGGATGTACGAGGCGGGGATCCCGATCTTCGCCGGCTCGGATGCCTCGGGCTCGGCCGCGTGCTGGGCCGGCGGCGCGCTGATCGACGAGCTTGCGCTGCTGGTGAAGGCGGGGCTGCCTCCGACCGAGGTGCTGCTCGGAGCGACGGTGCGGCCTGCCCGGTGGATCGACGCGAAGGGCGACTGGGGAATGGTGAGCGCCGGCGCGCGGGCGGATCTGATCCTCGTCGACGGCGATCCGGTGGCCGACATCGCGGTGATGGCGAAGGTGACGGAAGTGCTGAAGTCCGGGGTGCGGCTCGAGCGGCTGCGCCCGGCCGTGCCTTAGCGGTACTTGAGCCAGTTGCCGACGATGTCGCGCACCAGGCTCGAGACGCTGACGTTGTTGCGGCGGGCGATCCCGTTGAGCGCTTCGAGCTCTTTGGGGCCCAGCGGAACCTGCAGCGTCGCGCCGTGGCTGCCCGTCGGCAGGTCGGCCGAGGCCGAGATCGCCTCGACCGAGGAGATGATCTCCTCCGCCTCGTCGAGCACCTCTTCCGGCGTGGGGCGCGGCGAGTCGGCCAGCCGCGACTTCTCTTCCTCCAGCTCGTCGTTGAAGAGCTGCTTGAGGAAGTTGCTGAGGTGGATGTTGCTGGGGGTGAACTCGTACTGGCTGAGGAACTGATCGAGGTCGTACTGCATGTCCCAGGCGGTCTGGTACCGGCGGTCGCGGTCCTTCTCGAGCGCCCGCATCAGGATCGCCTCGACCGCCTCGGGGATGTCGGCCTTGAAGTAGCTGGGAGCGTAGATCTTCCCCTCGGTGATCGACTTGAGGATCGCGACCTCGCTGTCGCCGGTGAAGAGCTTGAACCCGGTGAGCCACTCGTAGAGCACGGTGCCGAGCGAGAAGAGATCCGAGCGGCAGTCGAGCGGCTTGCCCATGCACTGCTCGGGGCTCATGTACGACAGCTTCCCTTTGATCTCGCCCGCGCGGGTCTGCTCGATCTGGTTGGCGGCCTTCGCGATGCCGAAGTCGAGCACCTTCACCGTGCCATCGAACGACACGAAGATGTTCTCGGGGGTGACGTCGCGGTGAACGATGTTCAGCGGGTTGCCGTAGAGGTCGACCTTCTGGTGCGCGTAGTAGAGGCCCTCGCACACCGAGCTGGCGATCTTCAGCGCGTACACCATCGGAAACGGAATCCCCATGCTGTCGGCCTTGGGGATGATCCGCCGCATGTCGCGGCCGAAGATGTATTCCATCGCGATGAAGTACGACTCGGAGATTTTTCCGAGGTCGTAGATCTGCACGATGTTGGGGTGGTTGAGCTGGGCCGCCAGCTTCGCCTCGTTGAGGAACATCTTCACGAAGCTCGCCTGCTTCGAAAGATGCGGGCGGATGCGCTTGATGACGATCGTCTTCTCGAACCCCTCGAGGCCCGCCTGGCGGGCGAGGAAGATCTCGGCCATTCCGCCGACGGCGATGCGATCGATCAGGGTGTACTTGCCGAAGCGGGTCGACCCCGTCTTGGCTTTTTGCGGCTCTGGCATGGGGCGCGCGGACCTTATTTCAGGAGCGCCCCGTCGAACAGAGAGACCATCCGCTGTTCGTACTGCGCCCCGCCGGCGGCGGCGTATTCCCCATGCCCTGCCCCCGGCACCACCCAGTGGCTCTTGGGCTGGCAGGCGGCGTCGAACAGCCGCTGCTCCATCCCCGGGGGGTTGCTCTGGTCCGCGCCGCCCTCGATCAGCAGCAGCGGGCGGGGGGCGATCCGGCAGATCACGTCGATCGGGTGGACCCGGTCGAGGTCGACTCCGGAAGACCTCACCGCCAGCCTGATCGGCACCTGGCTCAAGGGCCCCCACCTGCGTCCGTCGAAGTCCAGCGCTTCGGTCAGCGTGGTGTAGGCGCCGGTGATCGCGACCGCCTTCAGCCGGGGGTCGACCGCGGCGACCTCGACCACCACCGCGGCGCCCATCGAGAAGCCGAGCGCCCCCAGCCGCTGGGGGTCGACTCCGGGCCGGGTGGAGACGAATCCGAGCGCGGCGGCGAGCGAGGCCTGCTCGCGATCGCCCCAGGTGACCAGCTCGCCCTCGCTGCTGCCGTGGCCGGGCAGATCGAAGGCCAGCACCCCGTAGCCGTGGCGGGCGAGCACTTGAAGCTCGGGCTCCAGCTGGGCCCGGTTGCCGCCGTGACCATGGAGCAGCACGATCGCCGCCCGGTTCTTCGAAGGCACCCACCAGCCGCGCAGGGTGGCTCCGCTCGGATCTGCAAACGCGACCTCCTCCAGCCCCTCGAGCCTGGGTGCCGCCGGCACCGCGACCCGGGGCGGGTGCAGCAGGGAGATCCCGAACCGCCAGCTGCGAACGGCGATCAGCCCGGCGAAGATCACCGCGCCGAGCGCGAGGGCCACCAGGGCGCGCTTCTTCAAGGGCTACTTCCGGGTCGAGGTGACGTTCTGCCCCAGCACCAGCCGGGTCGAGTCCCACCGGGCGTTGAAGGTGTACGAGACGCGCTGGCGCTCGCCGCTGAAGGTGAAGCCCCGGGCGAAGCGCTGTTGCACGCAGAGGGCGACCCCGCCGTTCTGCGGCTCGGTCTTCGCTTCGGCGTTGGCGACCGTGCCGTCGGGGAGCAGCTCGATCTCGAGCAGGCCCTCGACCCGCGAGTCCTTGCCGAGGTGGCGCTGCATGCACTCCTCGACGTTGCCCTTCATGAAGAAGGTGCGCACCCGCTCAGAGAGGTCGGGCGCTTCGGGAGGAGGGGCGGCCGGCTCGATCGCGCTGATGGTGATCTTCTCGGGCGCCGTAGGCCGGGCCTCGAGGTAGCTGGACCCGAAGATGGCGGCGCCGATCAGCAGGAGGAGGAGGACGGCGCCCAGCAGAATCACCGACGGCTTGAGTCCGTCCTTCTCGTTGTTCGCCATAGGCGGGGTGCGCTCCTGTTCAGGGCCAGCTGCAGACCAGCTTGCGGTCTCCCAGCACGTTGTTCACTCGGCCGACGAAAGGCCAGAACTTCCGGTTGCGGACTTCCGCCGTCGGGAAGGCGGCGCGGGTCCGCGAGTACGGCCGGGCCCACTCGTCCTTCGTCACCACTTCGGCGGTATGGGGAGCGTGCTTCAGCACGTTGTCCTCCTTCGACGCCTTGCCCTCTTCGATCTCGCGGATCTCCGAGCGGATCGCGATCATCGCCTCGCAGAACCGGTTGAGCTCGGGAAGCGGCTCGCTCTCGGTGGGCTCGATCATCATCGTGCTCGCCACCGGGAAGCTGACCGTGGGGGCGTGGAAGCCATAGTCGATCAGCCGCTTGGCGATGTCGTCCACCTCGACCCCGCACGAGCCCTTGAGCTTGCGCATGTCGAGGATGCACTCGTGGGCCACGAAGCCGGCCTTGCCCTGGTAGAGCACCGGGTAGGACGCCTGCAGCCGCCGGGCGACGTAGTTGGCGCTCAGGATCGCCATCCGGGTGGCGTGGGTGAGCCCTTCCCCGCCCATCGCGAAGATGTAGACCCAGCTGATCAGCAGCACGTTGGCGCTGCCGTACGGCGCCGCCGAGACCGGGCCGGGGCCGCTGGCGCCGCCGACCTTCAGCAGCGGGTGGTTGGGCAGGTGCTCGACCAGGTGGGGGGCGCAGCAGATCGGCCCCATCCCCGGGCCGCCGCCGCCGTGGGGGATGCAGAAGGTCTTGTGGAGGTTCAAGTGGCAGACGTCGGCGCCGAAGTCGCCCGGGCGGCACAGGCCCACCTGGGCGTTCATGTTCGCGCCGTCCATGTAGACCTGACCGCCCTGGGCGTGGACGATGCTGCAGATCTCTTTGATCTCTTCCTCGAACACCCCGTGGGTCGAGGGGTAGGTGACCATCAGCGCGGCGAGCTGGTCCTTGTGCTCCACCGCGCGGGCCTTCAGATCGGCCAGATCGACGTTGCCGTTCTCGTCGGTCTTCACCACCACCACCTGGTAGCCGGCCATCGCCGCCGAGGCGGGGTTGGTGCCGTGGGCGGACTGGGGGATCAGGCAGACGTTGCGGTGGCCCTGCCCTCGCGCTTCCTGGTAGCTGCGAATCGTCAGCAGGCCGGCGTACTCGCCCTGGCTGCCGGCGTTGGGCATCAGCGAGACGCCCGCGAAGCCGGTGATCTCCTTGAGCGCGTCTTCGAGAGTGCGGAAGACCTCCTGGTAGCCGGCGGTCTGGGCGGCGGGCGCGAACGGGTGCATCCGCGAGAACTGGGGCCAGGTCACCGGCACCATCTCGGAAGTGGCGTTGAGCTTCATCGTGCAGCTGCCCAGCGGGATCATCGCGTGGGTGAGCGACAGATCGCGCCCCTCGAGCATCCGGATGTACCGCAGCATCTCGGTCTCGCTGTGGTGGCTGTTGAAGATCTGCTGCTGCAGGTAGGCGCTCTTGCGGCGCAGCGGCTCGCCGATGCTGGCCGCGGGCTCGCCGAGCGAGGCGAGGGTGAACTCGACCTTCTTGCCGCCGGCGAACACGTGGAGCAGCGTCTCGAGCTCCTTCGCCGACACCGTCTCGTCGAAGTTGACGCCCAGGTGGGTGGCGTCGATCCGCCGCAGGTTCATGTGCTGGGTGCGGGCAGCGACCTCGATGCCGTCGGCGACCCGGGGGTCGACGATCACGCTCAAGCTGTCGAAGTACTCGGCGTGCGCCAGCTTGAAGCCCAGCTTGCCGAGGCCGGCGGCGAAGGTGCGGGTGAGCGCGTTGACCCGGGAGGCGATCGCCTTGAGGCCGGAGGGCCCATGGTAGACGGCGTACATCCCGGCCATCACCGCCAGCAGCACCTGGGCGGTGCAGATGTTGCTCGTCGCCTTCTCGCGGCGAATGTGCTGCTCGCGGGTGCCGAGCGCCATCCGCAACGCGGGGCGGCCGTTGGCGTCTTCGCTGACGCCGATGATCCGGCCCGGCATGCTGCGGACGAACTCGGTGCGGGTCGAGAGGTAGGCGGCGTGGGGGCCGCCGAAGCCCATCGGCACTCCGAACCGCTGGGCGCTGCCGACCGCGACGTCGGCGCCGAGCTCTCCGGGCGGAGTGCACAGGCACAGCGCGAGCGGATCGGCGGCGACGATCGCCAGGCCGCCGGCCGCGTGGACCTTTTCGATGAAGCCGCGGTAGTCGAACAGCCCGCCATCGGTGGCGGGGTACTGAAGCAGCGCGCCGAAGATCTTCTCTTTGAAGTCGAAGGTGCGGTGATCGCCGACGACCACCTTCCAGCCCAGCGGCTTCGCCCGACCCTGCACCACCGCGATCGTCTGCGGGTGGCAGGCGGAGCTGACGAAGAACGCCCGGCCGTCGGACTCCTTGCCCACCGCGTGCACCAGGTGCATCGCCTCGGCGGCCGCGGTGCCTTCGTCGAGCAGCGAGGCGTTGGAGATCGGCAGGCCGGTGAGGTCGGCGATCATCGTCTGGTAGTTGAGCAGCGCCTCGAGGCGGCCCTGGGCGATCTCGGCCTGGTAGGGCGTGTACTGGGTGTACCAGCCGGGGTTGAGCAGGATGTTCCGCAGGATGACGCCGGGGGTGATCGTGTCGTGGTACCCCATGCCGATGAACGAGCGGAACACCTGGTTCTTGTTCGCGATCGCCTCCAGTTCCTCGAGCAGCTGGAACTCGGGCTTGCCGGGCGGGAGCGCGAGCGGGCGGCCGAGCCGAATCGACTTCGGCACGGTGCGATCGATCAGCTCATCGAGCGACTTGACTCCGACCACCTCGAGCATCGTCTCGAGATCGCGGGAGGACGGACCAATGTGGCGGCGGGGGAAGGTGTCGACGTAATCGAGCATGGCGCCGCGTCTTCTAACCCGAGCAAACACCCCCTGCCATGCCGGACTGGCATCAGCCCGGCTGCTCATGTTGTGAAGTCCCGGTGCCCCCTGCCCGCCCGAAAGTTCTTGTGGTCGACGACTCCGCAGCGGTGCGAGCGGAGGTGCTCGGGTGGCTGCGCGCCGACTACGACTGCCTCGAGGCGACCAATGGCGCGGAAGGTTTTCGCTGCGCGCTCGAGCAGGCGCCGGACGCGATCGTGACCGATCTCGAGATGCCGGTGCTGGACGGGGTCGGGCTGCTGCGGATGCTCCACGCGAACCCGGCCAGCCGGGCGATCCCGGTGGTGGTGATCACCACCGTGACGGAGGTCGAGCAGGTGAACCTGTGCCGCTCGCTGGGCTGCGCGGCCTTCGTGCTCAAGCCGGTCGAGGGCGCGTACCTGCTGGCGAAGCTGCGGCAGTTGCTGCCGTAGGGTATTGAAGCCCCGGTGCCCGGGCTCAGAGCCGTCGTTTCGCTGGCGTGGATCGTGCTCTGCGGCTGCGGGCGGACCACGCCGTACGAGGCGCTGCGGCTGGCCTCGATCGAGCGGGACGGCGGCACCGGGGGCGGGGGCGGCGCGGGCGGCGGGGCGGGCGGAGGCGCGGGGGGGGGCCACGAGATCGCTCCGGGGTGCGTCGGGGCTCTCCGGCTCGGCCCCCTGGTTCGATTGGTCGACGGCGCTGATCACCGGCACCGCGCAGCGGTCGGCGCAGGTGACGCTCTCGTTCGAGTCGGTGGTGGTGCGGGTACGGGTGGACGCGGGCGACTCGGCGGCGACGGTGGTGGCGCGGCTGGCGCGGTGCGCCCGGGTGCCGGGCTACCGGTTCGAGACCACGCCCCCGCCCAACACCTTCGTCGGGGTGCGGCGGGCCGACAGCCGGGTGTTCGCGCGGATCTTCGTCGAGAACTCAACCGTGGATCCCCGCTACGTCTTCGAAGACAACGAGGGGATCGCCTATTGGCTGTCGGCGCTCGAGCGTCCCGGCCAGGCGCCGCTGCTGCTGAGCGCGCGGGGCAAGCCGATCTGCGGGGGAGGCGCGGCGGGCCGCGCGCCGACCGAGAAGAAGCTCACCACCAAGCAGGGAGTGCTCTTCTCGTGGGACGGCACCTACTTCCTCGACGGCGGCGCCTGCCTCGAGCGGCAGATGTACGACGGAGGCACGCTGCAGCTGATCGCGTGCGCGCGGCTGTCGCCGGCGGGGGCCGGAGCCGACCCCTTCACCCGCCCCGATGGGGGAGTGGCGGTCGACTGCAGCGCGCAGCAGGCGGTGCTGGGGCCGACCGTCCCGGGAGCCCCGGTGGCGATCGTCTTCAACTGGTGAGCTACTTCGCGGTCGCGAGCAGCTTCTCGTACGCCGCGGCGTCGAGCAGCCCGTCGTACTCGGCGGCGTTCGACGGCTCGATCTCGATGATCCAGGCGGCGTAGGGATCCTTGTTCACCGCCGCCGGCTCCTTCGACAGCTCGGCGTTCACCCGGGTGACCTTGCCGCTGAGCGGCGCGAACAGCTCACTGACCGCCTTGGTCGACTCGATCACGCCGAACGACGCGCCGGCGGTCACCGCGGCGCCGACCTTGGGCAGCTCGACGTAGACGACGTCGCCCAGCGCTTCCTGGGCGTGGTGGGTGACGCCGACGACGATCTTGCCGCCGTCCTTGCGCGCCCACTCGTGGTCCTTGGTGTACTTCAGGTTGCCGGGGTTGTTGCCCATGGGGAGTTAGCCTTTTTTGTAGAAGGGGGTTTTGACGACTTTCGCCGCGACCGGACGTCCGCGGATCTCGACGTGAAACGTGGAGCCCTCGGCCGAGAGCGCGGTCGGCACGTAGCCGATGCCGATCGGCTTCTTCACGCTCGGCCCCATCGTGCCGCTGGTGACCTCGCCGACCTTCTGGCCGTCCTTGAGAATCGGGTAGTGGCTGCGCGGAACGCCCGGCTCGGTCAGCTCGAAGCCGACCAGCTTGCGGGTGACGCCCTCGGCCTTCTGCTTCACCAGCACGCTCTTGCCGATGAAGTCGGCCTTGTCGAGCTTGGTGATCCAGCCCAGGCCCGCCTCGAGCGGGGTGTGCACGTCGTCGATGTCGTTGCCATACAGCGAGTACTTCATCTCGGTGCGCAGCGAGTCGCGGGCGCCCAGCCCGATGGGAACCGCGCCGTCGCCCTTGCCTTCCTCGAGCAGCGCGAACCACAGCTTCTCGGCCTTGTCCGGCGCGACGTAGAGCTCGAACCCGTCCTCGCCGGTGTAGCCGGTGCGGGAGATGATCGCGTCGACGCCGGCGACCTGGCCGGTGGTGAAGCGGTAGGTGCCGACCGCGTCGAGCTTCTTGTTCGCCAGCCGCTGCACCAGCGCGAACGCCTTCGGGCCCTGGACGGCGATCTGCGCGTAGTCATTCGAGCGGTTGACGGGAACGCAGCCCTTGGCGCGCTCCTTCATCCAGGCGAAGTCCTTGTCGGCGTTGCTGGCGTTGACGCAGATGAAGATGTGCTCGGGCGAGAAGCGGTAGGCGACGATGTCGTCGACGAAGCCGCCCTGATCGTTGAGCAGGCCGGCGTAGAGCGCCTGGCCGTCGGCCGCCCTGGCCAGATCATTGGTGATCAGCGCGTTGGCGGCGGCGAGCGCGTTGGGGCCCTTGAACTCGATCTCGCCCATGTGGGAGACATCGAACAGGCCAACGGCGTTGCGGACGGCCAGGTGTTCGGGAACCACCCCGGCGAACTGCACCGGCATGTCCCAACCTGCGAAGTCCACCATCCGGCCGCCAAGCTTGCGGTGGGCGGCATTGAGCGGAGTCTGCTTCGGCATGGACCGGCCTCTTATCACTCTGGGGTTTCCTGATTGAACAAAGCAGCGCGCGCGGGCATGAACCGGCCCGTGAAGATTCGAAATCGTTTGAACCCCTCGAAGCCCTGCTACTCCTTCGAGTTCTTTCCTCCCAAGACTCCCGAGGGAGAGGCGAACCTCTGGTCGACGCTCGAGGATCTGCAGACCCTCGAGCCGGGGTTCGTCTCGGTCACCTACGGGGCCGGGGGCAGCACCCGCGATCGCACTTTGCAGCTGGTGACCCACATCAAGGAGCGCACCGGCCTCGAGGCGATGGCGCACCTGACCTGCGTCGGCCACACCCGCGACGAGCTGAAGGCGGTGCTGGACGAGCTGGTCGAGGCGAAGATCGAGAACGTGCTCGCGCTGCGCGGAGATCCGCCCAAGGGGACCACCAAGTACGAGCCGCCGGTCGGGGGCTTCCGGTACGCCAACGAGCTGATCGAGTTCATCCACGCGAACGACTACCCGTTCTGCGTCGGCAGCGCCTGCTACCCGGAAGGCCACATCGAGACCCCTTCGCGCGACGAGGATCTGATCAACCTCAAGCGCAAGGTCGACGCCGGGCTCGACTTCCTGATCACCCAGCTGTTCTTCGACAACGCGTTCTATTTCGACTTCGTCGAGCGGGCGCGGCGGGCGGGGATCAACATCCCGATCGTCCCCGGGATCATGCCGATCACCAGCTTCGACCAGCTGGGCAGGTTCGTGCGGCTGTGCGGCGCGACGGTGCCGATGCGGCTGCAGATCCAGCTCGAGCAGGT
>JAGSPQ010000478.1 GCA_018262385.1 Myxococcaceae bacterium
ATCGAGCCGGAAACGCCGGCGCGAAGCCCTGCGGTTCCACGGACCGCGCCGCTTCGGTCGAAGCGCTGATCTCCGTCCGGGCGGGCGGACTTCGATCCAGTGCGCGGCTGGAGGCATGCCCGTAACCCCCCGCGATCGCAGGGGTGGAAGCTGGCGTGGCAGCTGCTCAGTGGGGAGTCCATGCACTCCCTCCCCCACTTCTCCTTCGTTGCTCTTCTCACTCTCGTCGCCTGCGGCGGCGGCCCTGGCCCGGTCTACGTCCCGGTGGATCGCACGCCCGCGCCGGGCCTCGCGCCGGGCTCCAGCTGCTCGAGCGACTCGGAATGCAGCGGGTGGTGTGCGGATGCTTTCCCGGGAGGCTACTGCTCGGCCGGGTGCACAAAGAACTCGCAGTGCGGTTCAGCGGGGGCCTGCCTGGCCACCGAAAAAGCCTCATTCTGCGTTTCGACCTGCCCCTCGCCGGGAGGACGATCGACCTGTCGGCAGGGCTACACCTGCTTCGCGTTCGACAAGGGCAGCGACGGCTTTTGCTTTCCTGAGGAGAAAGACACCACTCCCCCTCCCCCCCCGAAGAGCCCGACCGGCGCGAGCTGCTCGAGCGACACCCAGTGCGTCACCGGCGAGTGCGGCGTGAACGGATGGCCCGGGGGATACTGCACGCGGCTGTGCACCGACGGGAGCGTGTGCGGCACGGGCGGTGTCTGCCTCAGCACCTCTACCCAGAGCTACTGCGTGTCGCAGTGTCCTTCGCCCGGCACCCGGTCGACCTGCCGCCAGGGCTACAGCTGCTATCCCTTCGCTGCGCCGCGCACCGACGGCTACTGCGAGGTCGCCGCCACCCAGGGTACCGGCGGTGGGGCCGGCGGCGGGGGTGGCGCGGGTGGCGGTGGCGGCGCGGGCGGAGGCACCGGAGGAGGCACCGCGCTGCCGACTTCCATCAACTACAAGGTGACCGGAGTTCAGGGCAGCTATTCGGGGGACGGCGTGCACGTCGTCTCCGCCACCCGCACCGACACCCTGGCGATGAACTCGTGCACATACAGCTCGCCCGGCACCACCGCGACCCAGGCCGCGTTCATCGCCGCGAGCGACTGGACCCGGTACGTGAGCCTCTACGGTCAGACGGTCTGCCCTCCGGGAACGGCGACGTCCACGGCCGCGAGTTCGTGCACCTCGCAGCCGATCAACGTCGGGTCGACGCTCGAGCTGATCGTCGAGGTCGCGGGGTGGACCGACGACGCGCCGGTCACCTTCAAGGCGCGCTACCCGCCGGTCGGGCTCCCGGGCTGCAACTACGCCAACGTGATCATGAACGGCGTCAACGAGTGGGGAATGCAGGGCTCGGCGACGGTCCGCCAGTTCCGCGAGAAGACGGCCTTTCCGGTGCGCTTCGTCGGGGCGCGAATGCTGAGCACGACGGAGAAGCAGTCAGACGTGAGCTGGGACTTCACGCTCACCATCCAGCCGCTCTGAAGCGACTTCAGACGTAGCCGAAGCGGCGGCGCAGGCCCCACTCGAGGCCGACGATCATCACCAGGGTCAGCAGCCAGTACCAGCGATCCCACAGCGGCTGGTCCTTGCTGCGACCCACCTCGACCAGCGGCGGCTCGAGGAACGGCACGCTGGACAGCGAGGTGTCGGAAGGCAGGGTGAACGCTTTGCCGCCAGTGGCTTTGGCGATGTCGTTCATCAGGCTCGAGCCGACGTGCGCATCGGCCAGCTCGGAGCCGACGGCGCGCACCGCCAGTGCGTCCTGACCCGAGCCGAGCGCCTTCCCGCCTTTCGCCGCCTGGGCGCGCAGCAAATAGGCGCCGGGCGGAGGCGGGGGGAACTCCACGTGGGCCGCACCGTCGGGGCCGGCGGTCACTTTCTGCGAGCCGACCACCTTGCCGTCTTCCGCGGCGACGAGCTCGACGGTGACCTCGGCGGCGGCGGCCGGCTGGTAGTCGGGCAGGCGGGCGACGATTCCGACTCCGACTGGGCGGCCGGGCTCGACGCTCGGAGGATCGGCCTGCACCTGCAGCGTGGTCAGATCCGGATCCCGGACCAGCCAGCGCAGCGCGTTGCCCCAGAACCGCTCGTAGTGGCGCGAGGGCGCTCCGCCGACGTGCGAGGTGAACGCCCAGTACCAGCTGGCGTCGGTCATCAGGGTCATCGACCGCCCGCGCCCGTACTCCCACAACGCCAGCACCGGAGCACTCTGCCCGGCGGCGTTGGTGAAGGGGTGATCGAGCAGCACCACCGCTCCCGGCTTGGCGCGGGTCAGGTTGAAGCCGGGAATGGCGGGCAGCGAGTTCCAGGCCGCCTCGGCGGAAGTCGACCCGGTGCCGAGCGCCGTCACCGGGTGGCGCTGGCCGTCCTGGGTGAGCCGGGCCTTGAACGACTGACCATCGGAAGCGCCGGCGGCCTCGACCGGGAGCGCCTCGGCCAGCACCGTGAAGGAGAACCGCGAGTCGCCGAACGATCGATCTCCGCCCACCACCGCCAGCGCCCCGCCCTTCGAGATGTAGTCCTTGAGGTTCCGCTCGTAGGTGGCGATCGACAGCCCTGGCTCGGTGTAGCCAAAGTTCAGGAACAGCACGACGTCGAAGGTGTCGAGCTTCTCGCGAAAGATCTCGTCCATCGGAAACGGGATCAGCGACAGCTCGCGGTCGTCGTTCACGGTGCCGGTGTTGTCGCCGGTGTTTCGCAGAATGTAGAAGCTGATCAGCTCGACGTTCGGATCCTGCTTGAGCAGGCCGCGCAGGAACCGCTCGTCCCAGCTGGGGCGGCCCGAGACGAGCAGCACCCGCATCCGGTCGCGAATCACTTTGAGGGCAAACGAACGGGTGTTGTTCTCGGGCACCGCCTCGTCGGGGAACACCGGAGTGGACACGGTGTAGACGAATCGGCCGGTCTGATCGGGCGTAAAGGTGAACGCGACGGTCTGGCTGTCCTCGTTGCTGGTGAAGCGGACCTGCTGGGTCGCCACCACCCTGCCCTCGGGCTTGAGTACCACCGAGACCGTCTCGCCCTTGAAGCCGCGCCCCTTCAGCTCGACCTCGGCGGTGACCGAGTTTCGAACGAAGGCGAAGTCGTCGACCTTGATCTGGTCGATCGCGATGTCCTTCAGCCCTTCCTGGCCAACGAGGAAGGTGCTGACCGGAACGCCGAGCTCTTCGAGCGCGGCCCGGGTGCGCGGCGAGAGGCCGGAGCTCAAGTCGACGTTGTCGGCGCCGTCGGAGAGCAGCATCACGCCGGCGAGCTTGCGGCTGGAACTCGAGCTGTCGCCGGCTTTCAGCGCCCGCAGGGCGGCGAGCAGATCGGTGCGGCCCGCGCGCGGAGCGGTGTTTCGCACCGAGTCGGCGGTGACCGGGGCCAGCTCGGGATCGAAGCCGAACACGTCGAAGGCGTAGCGATCCTTCATCGCCTCGAACTGCGGGGCGAACGCGCCGAGCGCATCGGCCACCTGCGACGACCGGGTCGGCCCGTTGGGCTCGACCGGGAAGTTCATCGAGGCCGAACGATCCACCAGCACCGCCACCCGGTTCTTCGCGCGCGCGACCTGCAGGTTGCGCAGCGCAGGCTCGAGCAGGAAGAACAGCGCGCAGAGGCCGGCCAGCACGCGCAGGCCCCACAGCAGGGCGCGGCGCCGCGGGTCCGGCTCCCGCCACAGTCCGATGCACGCCAGCACCACCCCGGCGACCAGCGCGGCGCACAGGAGGATCAACGCCCACCCCGGCAGGGGTGAGAGACTGACCAGCTTCCAGCTTTGCTGCGTGGCGTCCATCGGTCAGCGCCGCCGCTTCATGATCATCGGCAGGTGGACCGCATCGTCTTTGTAATCGAGACACATCGCGTACATCACGACGTTGATCGCCAGCCGGGTGGCGTACTCGCGCTGGCGCTCTCCGCCGGGGACGGGCTCGAACTCGAAGGTGCCGCCGTCGTCGCGGTTGAGCGCTCCCATCACGTCGTTCTGCGAATAGAGCACCGCGGCGCGACGCCCGATGGTGGCCGCCTCGAGCCAGGGCTTGTTGAGCAGCCGCCCGGGCGCGGCGTCGAGGAGGAAGAAGCTCTTGAACACCACGTGGGTCGAGGGCACCTGCGCCAGCGGAGCCTGGGGCAGCACCCGGGCCAGCTCGCGGCGGAAGCTCTGGTCGAAGCCGCTGCCGTCGGTGCCGTCATTGGCGTCGGCGAAGAGGAAGCCGCCGAAGGTCAGGTAGCGGCGCAGGTTCTCGACTTCGTCGGCTTTGAGCGGGGGCAGCTCGCCGTCGCCGCCGAGGTAGAGAAACGGGTGCTCGAACAGGCGCGGGCTGGACAGCGGCAGGGCGCGGGCTTCGAGCACCACCTCGATCGAGGTGCGCCGCTGCAGCTCCCAGGCGAGGCGGCGCAGGCCGGACGCCCGGGTGTCCCACTTGCCAGCGTGCTGGGCGACGGCGGGGATGAACCGCGAGGAGTCGCCGAA
>JAGSPQ010000479.1 GCA_018262385.1 Myxococcaceae bacterium
TGGCTCATCCGCTGCTCCAGGCAGCCGTGCGGATACTCCGAGAGGTACTCCAGCCCGCTCGCCAGCTCGAGCACCCCGGGCTGGCTGGTCAGCACGAAGCTCTGCGTCACCGTGCCCGGCCGCGCCGGCTCGGGGAACGCCTTCATCTGCGTCTTCCCCGGCTGCAGCTTCTCGATCCACGAGAACTTCTCCACCGTGCGATCCGGCAGCAGCGGCAGCTTCACCTCGAACGCGTCCCCCGCCTTGTCCGACAGCCGGGTCACGTCCATCCGCACCGTCAGCCAGGTCGCCACCGTCGTCGGCACCGACTTCACCGTCACCGGCGTCAGCACCGACTGCGCCTTGCTGTTCTTCAGCTCGATCTTCGAGGACGACAGCGGCGTCCCTTCCACCGCGCCGGTCACCTTGATCTCGATCGACGCCGGCCCTTCCGCGCCTTCCACCAGCCGCGCCACTCCGCCCGGCCAGAAGCGATCTCCCACCCGCACGAACCGCGGCAGCTGCGGCTGCACCAGCACCGGCAGCCGCACCTTCAGCGTCGTCTGCTTGAACCCGAACCGCTGCGCCCCCGCCACCGCCACCACCCGCACCTTGAAGTTGGTCAGGTCGTCCGAGAGCGTCACCGGCACCACCAGCTTCCCGCTCGGCGGCACGCTCAGCGTCGCCACGTAGAACGGCACCGTCTTGAAGTTCTTGCGCACCAGCCGCTTGCCCTCGCCGGCCTCGTCGTCGCCGCCGTCGCCGCCCGGATCCTCTTCCAGCTCGCTCACCCGGCCGACCACCAGGTTGCGGGTGTCGCGAATCGAGGTCCCCCGGCTGTTGCGGCGGATCAGCTCGCTCAAGGGATCCAGCGTCGCCTCGCGCGCCAGCGACAGCACCGCCTCGTCCACCAGCCAGAACGTCACCTCGCCGCCCACCGGCTTCTTCTGATCGTCGGTGAGGAGGATGGTGAAGTCCTGCTTCGTCCCCGGCTTCGCCGTCTCGGCGTGGTTGATCTCCACCTTCACCAGGTTCTTCGTCGGCTCGACCTCGAGGTCCACGCTCGCCGCCGCGCTCGCCGGCTTGTACCGCGCGTCGTCGGTCTTCCCTTCCCCCAGCCGCCCGCGCATCAGCACCACGTGCACCGGCAGGTTGGGCACGTACTTGTCGGTGATCCGCACGTCGATCACCGCCTTGCCGCCGTTCACCGCCTGCCACGTATAGGTGTTGCCGGTCGGCTCCTCGACCACCACCAGCGCCCGCGCGGTGGTGTACGGGCTCTGCACCACCAGGTGCGCCGTCTCGCCCGGCGCGTAGGACTTCTTGTCTGGTTTGAGCTCGAAGACCCCTTCCTTCGACTTGTTCCACGCCAGCGGCGTCTGCCCGCCGATGTAGAGGTCGGCCTGCATCGTCTGCACCCGGCCCAGCTTGTCGCGGCTGAACAGCTCGACCACGTAGACGCCCGCGTCCTTGATCTCGAACGACAGCGGCAGCGGCTTGTCCGTGGTGGTGACCGTCTTCTCCGCCACCTGCAGATCCTCCTGCTCGGTGACGTACTTCGCCTTCCCGGTCGCGAAGCTCGTCTCGCGCAGGTTCGAGTGCCACACCCGCCGGAACAGCCGGACCCGCACCTCCTGGCCCTTCACCAGCTTGTCGTCGACGCCCACCGCCACCACCGCCGGCTCGAGGGTGGTCGCCTTCTCGAGGTAGCGCGGCAGCTTCATCCCCAGCACGAACGGCGGCAGCGCCTTCACCTCGGTCTGCGCGGTGATCGGCTGCTCGTCCGGCCCGGTCACCGTCGCCTGGAAGGTGTAGACCCGCGCGCTGCCGTCGAGATCGAGCTGCGGGTTGATCGTGATGTCGGACGCGCCGGTGTCGTCGAGCTCACCCGACTGGGTGGTGACGTCGGGCGCCCGCGCGCTGCCCGGCCGCGCGAACTGGGTGGAGCTGGCGAACAGGTAGCCCTCGAGCCCCTTCGGCATCCAGTGGTACGGCCGCTGGGTCACGCTCCAGGCGATCGGCTGGTTGCCGACGTTGCCGCCCGCGTAATACCGCGCCACCGCCTTCACCTTGAACGCCGCGTCCAGCGGGACCTTCGTCCTCCCCGTCAGCTGCACCTCGAACGTCGGCACCCGGTACGCCTCGATCTTGAACTGCCGGGTGGCGATGGTGCGCGAGGGGTCGGCCTCGAACAGCGCCGCGGTGAACGTCCCGGTCGGAGTGCTCGCCTCCTGGAAGGTGCCCGCGAAGCCGCCGAGCGGGGATGGGGTGAGCGGGATCCGCCACTGCTGGCCGTCGGGGCCGGTGACGATGCAGCCGAACGTCTTGATCGCCTGCGCGGTCGGCAGTCTCAGCTCGCCGCTCAGCTTGTTCCGCGCGAACCCCTTGAGGAACACCGCCTCGCCCGGCTTGTAGATCGCCCGCTCGCTGAAGAGGAACCCGAGCGTCCCTTCGTTCGCCGGGGTCGGCAGGGTGCGGCTGGTGAGCCAGTGGAGCCAGTCGCCGCTGCTGCTCCAGTGGTTGTTGGCGAACCGCGGCGGGCTCTCGCGCGGGTCGAGCACCAGCGCGTCGTCTCCGCTCTGCACGCTGATCCGGCTGATCGTCTCCCAGGTCGGGCGCGGGGGGATGGTCACCCGGCCTTCGCCGTCGGTGGTGAACGACTCGGTGACCTTCGGGTCCCAGCCCTTCGGCGGCTGGAACGGAGGGACCAGCCGCCCCTCGAGCGTGACCGTCGCCCCCTTCACCGCGTCGCCGCCGTCGAGGGTGCGGACGTAGAGGATCGCCTTGTTGCGCTCCTCCGCCGAGGTGAGGGTGAGGTTGGTCACCTGCACCCGCATCCACGAGCGCTCCGGGCGTCCGGTGAGGCGGCGCAGGCCGACCAGGTAGGTGCCGGGGCGGTTGGCGCCGACCACCGGGTCGAGCAGGTTCTTCAGATCGATCCCGAAGTGGGTGGTGTTGCCCTTGTCGCTCAGCGGCAGGTCGATCACCTTGCTCACCAGCGGAGTGCCCAGCAGCCGGATGTGCTTCTGCAGCGCGCTCGCGTCGACGTACCCGGCCATCGCCGGCACCTCGGGCTCCTCTCCGGGGAACGGGGGCGCCGACTGCTCGTCGATCACGATCGGCGACGACGGGTACGGCCACAGCCCGTTGTGGAGCGCGTCGATCCGGAACACCCGCACGTCGGCGCGGGCGTCGCCGTAGCCGGTGATCGGCAGCATCCGCGGGCCCTTCGCCTCGACGATCGCCGTCGCCTGGTTCCACTTGAGAAACGCCGACTTCCACCCGAGGTGAAAGAAGACCTCGGCCGGCTTCACCTCTCGCAGGGTGCGGCCGCTGTCGTCGGTGATCGGCGCGGGGCCGAGGGTCAGCTTGTAGAGGGTGTCGGGGACGAACCGGCCGGCGAGCTGCACCCGGCTGCCCGAGCTGGAGAAGTGGAGATCGGCCACCGCCGGCTCGAGCCGCACCAGCTTGCGCAGCGAGGTCAGCGTCAGATCAGACACCGTCGCCGAGAACTCGAGCTGCGGCGCGTCTCCCCGGTTTCCGCAGGCCAGCGCGAGGTCCTTCGGGGTCGAGGCGCCGCCGAGCAGCGAGAACGCGTTCGAGCCGCAGCGCACCCCGGTGAGGCTGAAGGCGGTGCGGGTCGAGGCGCGCCCCGTCCACAGGGTGGTGCCTTCGTTGCCGAGCGCCAGGCTCAGGGTGACCACCAGTTGCTTGCCTTCCGGCACGTCGTCCTCGAGGGTCAGCGCGTAGGTGGCCGGGTCGCGCTGCGAGGCGCGGGGCAGGGGGGCGACCGCGTAGGTGTTGATCTTCCGCCGGGGCGAATCGGCCAGCCCGGGCAGATCGCGCACCTCGAGGTTGAGCATCTTCTTCAGCGACGGCAATGCGAGCGATTGCGGGAAGGTCAGCGTCACCACCCGGAAGGGCTTCAATCCCTCACTTCCCGGAGCGGGAGACATCGCGCTCGGCGCCGACATCATCGTCGTCAGGGTGCGGGTGGTGCTGCCGGCGACGAACTGGAAGCGGGCCAGCGCGGGCCACGGCTCGGCCGGGCGGAACTGCAGCGTTCGCTTGTCGACCCAGACGTAGGCGCCCGGCCAGTCGGGGACCATCTTCAAACGCTTCGGGCCGTCGTCCGCGTTGGCCTTCGCCGCCACCACGTCGTCGGGGAAGTAGACGGTGACCGGGTCGTACCCGCGCAGGAAGTCCTCGGGGAGGATCTTCACTCCGCCGCCCACCGGGTGCTGGCCGAGGTCGGCGGGGGCGTAGGTCTGCGCGGAGGCGGTGACGCTGAAGAGCAGGAAGGTCAGCGAGGCGATCAGGGTCGAGAGGGCACCCACAGTTGAGAGGTCCGGAAGAGCTGAGAGGGGGGACGGAAGAGCTGAGAGCGCCCCCCGTTCATCCCGAGAGCAGTCGAGGGACGACTCCCGTGTTTCCCCCCGCGCGTGATCCGCGACTCTCCCGT
>JAGSPQ010000480.1 GCA_018262385.1 Myxococcaceae bacterium
GGATCCGGTGGTGGATCCGGTGGCGGGAGCGGCGGTGGCTCCGGTGGCGGGAGCGGCGGCGGCTCCGGTGGTGGATCCGGTGGTGGGTCCGGTGGTGGATCCGGTGGTGGTGGCGGAAGTGGTGGCGCTGGCGGCGGTGGCGCCGTGACTCCCCCGGTCGCGATCACTCCTGCAGACAACTCGTACCTTTCGAACACAACCCCGGCGCTCAGCGGCACCGCTCCAGTGGGAAGCACGGTGACCGTGGTGGTCGACGGCGCAATCGCCTGCACCACCACCGCGACCGCGCAGGGCACGTTCTCCTGCACGCCTTCGAGCGTGCTGCCGCAGGGAGCCCACGCCTTCTTCGCCTCGGTTCCCGACGGCATGGGCAGCGCGCTGCTCTCGAACACCAACACCTTCACCGTCGACACCGTCGCGCCGGCCGCGCCGGTCGTGCTCGCACCTGCCAATGGCTCCACCACGTCGAACACGCAGCCGGCGATCCTCGGCACTGCGGAGCCGCTGAGCCGGGTGACCGTCTACGTCGATGGCGCCGTCATCGGCACCACCTACGCGGCCCTCGACGGCACCTGGAGCCTGGCCACCGTGGCCGCGCTCTCGCTCGGTTCGCACACCGCGAGCGCCCGGTCGGAAGACAAGGCCGGCAACCTCTCCGCGCTGTCTGCGCTCAACACCTTCACCGTCGCCGCGGCCAATGGCGCTCCGGTGGTGCTGACGCCGCCCGATGGGTTGTTGACCAACGACGCGACGCCGGTGATCTCCGGCACCGCCGCCGCCGGCGCCAACGTCGAAGCCCGAGTGGATGGAGCGGTGGTCTGCACCGCCACCGCCGCGGCGTCGGGCGCCTGGGCCTGTACGCCTGGCAGCGCGCTCTCCGAGGGAGTCCACTCGGCGACCGCCAACGTCTCAGGCTCGACGGCGACCTCGAACAGCACCACCTTCCGGGTCGACACCGTGGCGCCTCCCGTGCCGGTGATCCAGATCCCGGCCAACGGCGGCCAGACCGGCACCAACCCGACGGTCTCCGGTACCGCGGAAGCCAACTCCACCGTGGCCGTGTCGATCGACGGCGTGGTGGTCTGCGTGACGAACGCCGACTCGCAGGGCAGGTGGTCGTGCGTCCCCAACACGACGCTGGGGGTCGGCGCTCACACCGTCAACGCGACCGCCACCGATGCGGCGAACAACGTCTCGCCGGCGAGCCCCTCCACCACGTTCGCGGTCGACTTGACGCTGCCGGATACCAGCATCGTCAGCGGGCCTCCCGCGCAGACGTGGTCCACCACGGCCACGTTCGACTTCGACAGCACCGAGCTGGGCGTCAGCTACGAGTGCGCGCTCGACTCCGGCCCGTTCGTCACCTGCTCGGATCCGGTCACCTTCAGCAACCTCGCCGCCGGGATCCACACCCTGAAGGTTCGCGCCAGGGATGCTGCTGGCAACCGCGATCCGACCCCTGCCCAGCAGACCTGGGAAGTGCTGCCTGCGATCGACACCACCATCGTCAGTGGCCCGCCCGCGTTGACCAGGCTCGCCGCCGCGCCGTTCGACTTCTCGTCCAACACCGCGAACGTCACCTACGAGTGCAGCCTCGACGGCTCGAGCTTCGCCACCTGCACCGATCCGGCGACCTTCACCGTCCCCGACGGGCCACACTCGCTTCAAGTTCGCGCGAAGGCCTCGGCCACCTCCTTCGACACCAGCCCCGCCACCCATCGGTGGACGGTCGACACCCTGCCGCCCGGAGCTCCGCTCATCTCCTCGCCGACCAACGGCTCGACGGTCGGGATCACTCCGGTCGCGATCACAGGCACCGGTGAGCCCGGCTCGACCATCACGGTGGTGATCGACGGCGTCGCGGTGGGCACCGCGGTGGTCGACCTCGCCGGCACCTGGACCTTCACCCCGACCGCGGCCCTCACTCCCGGCCCGCACACCGTCACTGCCAGCGCGACCGATCCCGCCGGCAACGCGGGCCCCTCGTCTCTCCCGGTCACCTTCACCTTCGATCCGAACGTGCTCGACACCGCGATCGTCTCGGGCCCGACCGGGCTGACCACCAGCACGAGCGCGGTGTTCGACTTCACTTCGAACCAGACCTCCGTCACCTACGAGTGCAGCCTCGACGGCGCCGCCTTCGCGCCGTGCACCGACCCGGTCACCTTCAGCAACCTCGCCCAGGGGCCACACACCCTGCGGGTCCGCGCCAGGGATGGCATCGGCAACACCGACGCGAGCCCGGCCTCGCGGCTGTGGACGATTGACTCGGTGGCTCCCACCGCCGCAGTGGTGGTCTCGCCCGCCAACGGCGCGACCATCGGCACCGCGACTCCGATCGTGACCGGCACCGCCGAGGCGGGCAGCACGGTGACGGTGGTGATCGACGGGGTGGTCGCCGGCACCGCGCTGGTCGACGCCAACGGCGACTGGACCTTCGGCCCCACCGCTGCGCTGAGCGCCGGCCCCCACACCGTCGCCGCGCGCGCGACGGATCCCGCCGGCAACGCCGGGCCCGACTCGGCGATCAACACCTTCACCGTCGACCTCTCGGCGCTCGACACCTTCATCGTCAGCGGCCCGCCGGCGGTCAGCCGCTTCGACTCCGCGGCATTCGACCTCGCCTCCAACCAGCCGAACGTCACCTACGAGTGCAGCCTCGACGGCGCCGGCTTCGTGGCCTGCACCGATCCCGCCGCCTTCCCCGGGCTCACCGACGGCAGCCACACCCTGCGGGTCCGCGCGAAGGACGCGGCGGGCAACCTCGACCCCACTCCGGCGAGCTTCAGCTGGAAGGTGGACACCCAGGCGCCCGCCGCGCCGGTCGTCACCGCTCCGGCGAACGGGGCGACGATCCTCGACGCCCGCCCGACGATCACCGGCACCGCCGAGCCGGGCGCGACGGTGCGGGTCAGCATCGACGGCCAGTTCGTCGGCTGGGCCACCGCCGACGCCAGCGGCAACTGGAGCCTGCCCACCACCGTGGCGCTCTCCGAGGGAACCCATACCGTCAGCGCGGTCGCCACCGACGCGGTCGGGAACCAGGGGCCGGCCTCGGCCACCAACACCTTCACCGTGCTCACCACCGCGCTCACTCCGCCGACGATCACCGAGCCGGCCGACGGATCGCTCACCAACGACTCGACCCCCACGGTGAAGGGCAAGGCGCCTCCCAACAGCACGGTGAGCGTGTTCGTCGATGGAGTCCTCGCCGGGACCACCGTCGCCGACGCCAATGGCGACTGGACCTTCACCCTCGCCACCCAGCCGGACGGGACCCACACCGTCACCGCCCAGGCCGCGAAGGGCGGGCAGACCAGCGCGGTCTCCGCCCCGAAGATCCTCGTGATCGACGCCACCGCGCCCGAGGTGCAGATCGTCAGCGCGCCGCCTGCCACCAACCTCGAGGCCACCGCCCGCTTCGAGTTCGGCTCGAACGATCCGGCCGCCACCTACGAGTGCAGCCTCGACCAGGGCGCCTTCGCCGCCTGCCCGAAGAACCACAGCCTCCAGGGGCTCGCGCTGGGCGAGCACGAGCTGACCGTGCGCGCCGTCGACCTGGCCGGAAACCGCTCGGCCACCAAGAGCGCGACCTGGACCCAGGCCGAGGCGACCCGGCCGCTGCAGCAACTGGTCGGAGGAGGGTGCGGCTGCAGCACCGTCGATCCCACCGCGCTGTTCGCGCTGCTCGGGGCGCTGTTCTTCGCGGCCCGGCGGCGGTCGTCGCGGCGGTAGCGCACTTCGCTCAGTGCGCTGGCTTCAGTGACGGGTCGTCAGGCCTTCGCCGGCGAGGCGGCCGGCGGCTCGATCGGGGTCGGCTTCTCGGCCGGCGGCTTGGTCACCTTCAGCAGGTTGCGGGTGGCCGCCGACTCGACGATCCGCCCGATCAGCTGGGTGTACGAGAGCCCGCGCTCCTTCGCCGCCATCGCCAGCTCGCTCTGCTTCTCGAGGTACGGGTTGGGGTTGACCTCGAGCAAGAACGCCTCGCCGGTCTCCTCCGAGATCCGGAAGTCCACCCGGGCGTAGTCGTTGATCTTCAGCGCCTTGTACGCCAGCAGCGCCGACCGCTCGATGCGGGCCTGCATGTCCGGCGGCAGATCGCGCGCCATCTTCAGCCGAGGGCTGCCCTCGACTTCCGGGCCGAACTTCACCTCCCGATCCGAGACCTTCGGCTCGCCCTTCTTCCAGTCGCCGAAGTCGAGCTCGACGATCGGGAGGATCTCCGGCCGGGTCGAGGTGCCGATCACCCCGACGTAGACCTCGCGCCCGACGATGAACTCCTCGGCCAGCGCCTGGTCGGCGAACTCTTTTCGGATCTCCCGCACCCGCCGGGTCAGCTCTTCCCAGTCGGCGACCACCGAGTGCCGGCCGATGCCCAGCGACGCGTCCGAGCGCGAGGGCTTCACGATCAGCGGGAACTTCATCCGCCCCTTGGTCT
>JAGSPQ010000481.1 GCA_018262385.1 Myxococcaceae bacterium
ATGCGGGGGTTGGGCAGCGGCAGGATCCCGTGGTGCAGCCCGAGGCCCTCGTCCATCACCTCCGACACCCCCGCGCCCTGTGGAGGGCTCTCGTGAAACAGCACCACCCGCGGGCCGGTGACCATCGCGCCGCCCGACCACGCCACCAGCACCTGGTCGTCGAGCAGCTCGGCGATGCCGAACATCCGCAAGCGGTTGAGCAGCACCGCCACGTGGCCGCCGGCGATCGCCAGCACCTTGCAGCTGCGCAGGATGTCGGCCAGCTCGTCGCGGTGCCGGGCGATCACGTCGCGCTCGAACGGCCGGGCCTTGTGCTCGAACTCTTCCTGGGTCGCGCGGCAGTGGGCGAGGTGGGCCAGATCGCAGCTGCGCATGCTCTCGATCGACAGCCGCGCCTCGTCGGCCTCGTACTGGCTGCCCGCCGACAGCCGGGCGATGTCGAGCGCCGCGTCGCCGAACCGGTTGATCCGCAGCCGGTAGTATTCCTGGCGCTGCTTGAGCGAGTCCTGCCGGGCGCGGTGGAGCTTGGCGTATTCCTTGTCGGCGGCGAACACCTGCTCGCCCCGCTCGTAGAGGTTCAGGTTGAGCGTCTTCTTCCCCAGCAGCTGGTGCAGCTCGGAGTCCTGGTCTTCCCGCTCCTGCCAGCCGGCCGTCACCAGCGCGATCCGGGCGTTGAGGGCCAGCGCCTTCACCACCGTCTGCACCGTGGGCTGAAGCTGCTGCGGCCCCAGCAGCGCGCCCTTCATCGCCCGCCCTTTGACCGCGCGTTCCTGGGTGACCGCTTCGAAGGTCTTCGAGTGCGTCCGTTTCACGTTAGCTCAACACTCCCGCGCCCGGACCTTCACCGTCTGACCGACCGCATCGAGCATCCGCCGCACCTCGTCGTAGTCGGGGTGCTTGATCCGGATCCAGGCGTTGGCCATGAACCCGGCCGAGACCGGCTGGGTCCGGGTGCCGGCCGGCGGCAGGTGGGCGTCGATGATCCACTGCCCGAACGCCTGCTCGATCCGCCCCAGGCCGTCGTAGCCGGTGATCTCGCCGTCGCACTCCGGCCGCAGGGCGATCAGCCCGGCAGAGAAGCGGCGCGAGGGCCGCGCGCCCGGCCGCCGGTGGACCACCGCCATCGCCCACTCGCGGTAGAGGTCGAGGTCGTTGCCGACGTTGTACAGATCCCACGCGCGCACCCCCGGGGGGCGGCAGCCGATCTCGGAGAACTTCAGCCCCTTGGGGCCGGCGAACCACTCCATGTGGGTGGCGGTGGTGCCCAGCTCGAGCAGCGAAATCACCTTCGCTCCCATCACCTTCAGCTCGCGGTAGGCGGGCGCCGAGTCGATGCGGTTGGTGGTGACGAACTGGGGCGAGATCCACCGGGTCCGCATCGCCTCGAGCACGTTCGGGTAGTAGTGGGTGACGAAGTCGTGCACCACGTGCCCGCCGATCGAGATCGTGTCGTAGAAGCCCTCGTGGCCCTCGATGAACTCCTCGACCGCGACCGAGCGGCCCTTGTCCACCCCCAGTTCCCGCGCCGCCTGCTGCAGCTCGGCGAAGTTGGTCACCCGCGAGGTCCCTGAGGCGCCGGCGCCGTCGCGCGGCTTGATGATCAGCGGGAAGCCGACCTCTTTGGCGAAGGCGATGATCTCTTCCACCGAGCCGGCAGCGGTCGACTGGGCGCAGGCGATCCCGCCCTTGCGCAGCAGCTCCTTCATCGACGGCTTGTCCCGGCACAGCCAGGCCGACTTGGACGAGGTGCCGGCGATCCCGAGCGCCTCCCGCACGTGGGCGGTGGGCATGATGTGCGCCTCGACCGACGCCTCGAGCCGGTCGATTCGCTTGCGCGCGTGGATGAAGCGGGCCGCCTTCAGCACCGCCTCCTCGTTCACCACCGAGTTGACCTGCTCGTAGTGGGTCAGCCACCCGCGCATGTCGCCGGGCAGCGAGTCCTTCGAGCCCTCGCCGATCGCGGTGACCGTGGCTCCGACCTCCTTGAGCGCGCGAACGAAGTGCCGTTGATTCGACGGGAACCGGGGCTCGATGAAGACGACGTGCATTGGGGGCGTATAAGACAATTGGAGCGACTGTGCTGCCCGCTGGGGCCGCCGGGCTGCGTTTTCTCACTTGACGAAATGCCCCGGGCTTACAGCTGCCGGTACAGCTGCTCGTAGTGCTCGACCTGGTGGTCCCACGAGAAGTTCTGCGCCATCCCGTTTTGCTGCAGCTGCCGGTAGGCGGGCCGATCGCGGTACACCTTCAGCGCCTCCGAGATCGCCCAGTACAGCCCGAAGGCGTCGTAGGTCTCGAACACGATCCCGGTGCCGGTGCGGGCGCGGGGGTTCCACAGCTCGACGGTGTCGGCCAGCCCGCCCGTCTTGCGCACGATCGGCACCGTGCCGTACTTGAGGCTGTACATCTGGTTCAGGCCGCACGGCTCGTAGCGCGAGGGCATCAGGAAGAAGTCCGAGCCCGCCTCGATCCAGTGCGCCATCTCGTTGTCGAAGGCGTTGTTGAAGCGCACCTGGTTGGGGAACTGCGCCTGCAGCTGGCGGAACATCCGCTCGAAGTGGCGCTCGCCGCTGCCGGTGACCACCAGCTGGAAGCGCTCCTTCGCCAGCAGCCGGGGCAGCGCCGGGGGGAACAGGTCGAACCCCTTCTGGCCGGCGAGCCGCGAGACGATTCCAATCACCGGCACGTCGGGCAGCGCCGGCAGCTTCGCCCGGGCCAGCAGCGCCTGCTTGCAGCGCGCCTTCCCCGCCAGGTCCTCCGGGCCGTACCGCACCGGGATCAGCTTGTCGGCCTCGGGGCTCCACTCCTCGTAGTCGACCCCGTTGAGGATCCCCTTCACCGCCGAGCCGCGGCTGCGCAGCGCGCCGTCGAGGCCGACCCCGTACTCCGAGCCGCGGATCTCGCGCGCGTAGGTGGGGCTGACGGTGGTGATCGCGTTGGCGTAGAGGATCCCGTGCAGCAGGAAGTTGATCCGCCCGTCGCGCAGCTGATCCTGGTGGAGCAGGTGCTGCGAGTCGCCCAGGCCGGTGTCGCCGACGATGCTGGCGGGGAACATCCCCTGGTAGTTGAGGTTGTGGATCGTCAGCACCGTCTTGGTGCGGCCGAAGATCTTCTGGTCCCACGCGAAGCGGGTCTTCAGCAGCAGCGGGACCATCGCGGTCTGCCAGTCGTTGCAGTGCACCACGTCGGGCGCGAACCGCATCCGCTGGGCGCACTCCAGCGCGGCGTAGGCGAGGACGAGGAAGCGCAGGTGCTCGTCGCCGTCGTGGCTGTAGATCGAGGCCCGGCTGTAGAGGGCGGGGCAGTGGACGAAGAAGATCTCGAGGGTCGAGCCCGGCAGCGTCGCCGCGTAGATCGAGACCTCGAACACCCGCCGGCCGATGATGATCGGCAGCTCGCGCAGCGTCTCGACGCGGCGGAAGGCGAACTTCTTCCGATCGATCCGCGCGTAGAGCGGCATGAACACCCGCACGTCGTGGCCGTGCCGGTGCAGCGTGCGGGGCAGCGCGGCAGACACGTCGCCCAGGCCCCCCGTCTTGGCGAACGGAGCGACCTCGGAGCTGAGGAAGAGCAGATTCAAGGCTGAAGGCATCGCGCTGAGGTCGATCTCGGACCCGCCAGCTTACCGGACCGCACCCGCCGGCTCTCCAAATATCCTCGCTCGGCGCGATCGGCAGGCCGCGAAGCCGCGGAGCCCGAGGCGGTTTTCAGGGAACCGGCGCCGCAGTGACGTCGATCTCGACCGGCTTGCTCGCACTGCCGAACCACGCCACCCGCTCCTGGACCATTCGCCACTGAAAGACGTACTTGCCCGGCTGGGCCGGGGCGGTCAGGGTGAACTTCAGCTCGACCTCGTCCCCCGGCTTCACCACCCCCGGCAGCCCGATCCGGTGGGTCGACCAGAACGCGTTGTCGCGGGGAGCCTGGGAGCCGAGGAAGAAGTTCGCCTCTGGGCTCCACTCGCGCTCGCCGATGTTCCGAAAACGCACCACCGCCGCGGCCTGCTGCCCGGCGGCGACCGAGGCCGGGACCTGCTGCGAGACGAACGCCGCGCGCAGCGGCCCTTCCTGCAGCCCGACCTTCGCCCAACAGACCCGCTGCTTCACCTGCCGCGCGCTGATCCACTGCTGCGCCGCCTGGGCGTTGCGCTGCTCGTCGACCGGAGAGCGGATCGCCGGGTCGCCCAACCCCCAGCCGGGAGGCGACTGCCCCGAGTAGCCATTGAGCGTCGGCAGGCTCCGTTCGAGCGACGCCATCATCGCGTCCAGCTGGTATTTCCACGGCGGCCCGTACCCGTCGAGCGGGCTGAACAAGAACGCCTCGCACTCGGGGCCGACCGCGTCCGAGATGTCCTGCAGGTCGGTGCGCGCCTGGCTCTTGCTGTACGCCGGGGTCGTCTCGCCCTGCTCGATCACCACCAGCAGCCCGAGCGCGATC
>JAGSPQ010000482.1 GCA_018262385.1 Myxococcaceae bacterium
GCGCTCACCCCGTGGGCGACCCCCAACCCGAAGGTCTTCCTCTGCTCGGCCTCTTCGCCGCCCGGCCCCGGGGTCCACGGGATGTGCGGCTTCTGGGCGGCCCGGACTGCGCTGCGCCGCGGCGCCCTCTAGGAAACTACCGGGTGTCGGTCAGCCGCTCGTGCATCCCGTTGGGCGCGTAGTAGGTGAGCCGCACCGTGCCGATCAGCAGATCGGCGCCGTTGAAGATCGGCTCGTGCTTCGCACCCAGCTTCAGCCCGTCGAGCTTCGAGCCGTTGCGGCTGCCGAGATCCGCCACCGTCCACCGGTACCCGTCGTAGACGAACGCCAGGTGCTTGACCGAGACGGTGCCGTCGTTCACCTCGAAGTCGCAGTTGGAGCGCCCGACCACGACCGGTGTCCCATCGCGCTTGGGCTCGAGCGCGAGCGCCAGCGCCTCTCCACTGAGCGATCGGGTCGGCGCCTTGGCGACATCCGGGATCCCGCCGGAGAGCGTCGTCTTGGCCGGAGGACTCCAGCCGCCGGGCTCCCACACCAGCCAGTCGTGGTCGTGAACCCGGGTGAAGTCCTCGAGGGTCGAGGTGATGAACTTCTTCTTCAATGCCGAGAGCAGGAAGCTGCGCACGCTTAGCCCCACTGCGGGAAGTCAAAGAGGGCTTCGGACATGGGGAAGGGGCGGACTCTAATTAATTGTGCCCCCGCTGCAGCATCATTTCTCGGACGCATGAGCGGTGGCCTGCCGGCGGGTGGCATGATTCGGAGGATGAAGAGGTTCCGCCGGGCCGTGCGACATCACCGGGAAGCGCACAAGAGCGATCGGGCGGCCTGGTTGCGGGCGGCGGTGCTCGGCTCGGACGACGCGATCGTCTCCACCTCCAGCTTGATGATTGGCGTCGCGGCCTCGGCGGCCTCGACCCAGGCGATCCTGATCGCCGGCGCTGCCGGGCTGGTCGCGGGCTCGATGTCGATGGCGGTCGGCGAGTACGTCTCGGTCAGCTCCCAGCGCGACGCCGAGCAGGCGGACGTCGAGCGCGAGAAGGGCGAGCTGGCGAGCGCGCCCGAGGCCGAGCTGCGCGAGCTGGTGGCGATCTACGAGAAGCGCGGGCTGACCCGGCAGCTGGCGACCGAGGTGGCGGCCCAGCTGAGCGCGCGCGATCGGCTCGGCACCCACCTGCGCGACGAGCTGGGGATCGATCCCCACGCGCTCTCGCGGCCGTTCCAGGCGGCGTGGATCTCGGCCCTGAGCTTCGGAGTGTTCGCGCTGGTGCCGATCCTCGCCCTGGGGGTCTCGCCGGTGGGGCTGCAGATCCCCGCGATGGCGCTCGCCTCGCTGCTCAGCCTGGGCAGCCTCGGCGCGTTCGGCGCCCACCTCGGCGGGGCCTCGAGGCTGCGCGGCGCGCTGCGGGTGACGATCGGCGGCCTGCTCGCGATGGCGGTCACCGCCGGCATCGGCAAGGCGCTCGGCGTCACCGTCGGCTAACGTTAGCCGCGGCTCAGAGGGTCGCGACCGGGGTGAAGGCGACCGAATCCGAGTCAGCGGGGTGTCAGTCCGCCCTGACACCTGGCGCAGCGACCGCAGCGTTCCGGCAGGCTTGGCGCGGTGAACGCGATGGCTCGAAAGGCGCAGTGGCTGCCCGACATGCAGACCCAAACTCGCGCCTTGCTGGTCCTCGCGGTCTCTCTCTGTCTCGGCTGTGGGGTCGAAGAGGACGCCGGCGGCCCGCGGCGCGGCACCTTCCTGCTGCTCGGCCAGCCGACCGAGCTCGAGTACGAGCGCGTAGGCGATCAGATCGTCTTCGGCGAGGACATGGTGCTGTCCCCCGAGGACGAGCTCGACTCGGCCTCCGGCCGACTGGAGCAGCCGCTGTTCAAGCAGGGCAGCTCCGCCACCAGCGCGCTGTGGCCCAACGGTCTCGTCCCGTACACGATCGACAACTCGGTCACCACGCCCGGCCGGGTGCGGGACGCGATCCAGCAGTGGGAAGCGAAGACGGTGATCCGCTTCGTGCCGCGCACCAACCAGTCCAACTACGTGACCTTCACCGAGCTCGCCGGGAACACCGTCTGCAAGGCGCAGGTCGGCTTCGTGCCGGGGCACCGGTACGTCTACCTGCGCGACACCCGCGTCTCGACCGCGTGCCTCACCAGCGTGATCATCCACGAGATCGGCCACACGGTCGGGTTTCTCCACGAGCAGCAGCGGCCCGAGCGCGACTCGTACGTGAAGATCAACAACGCCTGCGTGCCGACGGGCAGCAACGCGTTCTTCATCATCTCCTCCGGCGCGCTGAAGATCGGGCCGTACGACATCGCGTCGACGATGCACTACCGCTCGACCACGCTGAACAAGACGGGGTGTGGCGGCTACTCGATCCACCGCAAGGACGGCGCGCTGCTGCTCCACGACTGGGCGACCCTCAGCCCCGGAGACATCAACGGCGCCAACCAGATGTACGGCGGCCTGGATCCGGATCATGACGGAGTGTCCGGCAGCAAGGACAACTGCCCCACGGTCGCGAACGCCGCCCAGTTCGACACCGACCAGGACGGCAAGGGCGACGCCTGCGACGGCGACGATGACAACGACACGGTCACCGACGCGGCCGACAACTGCCCCACCATCGCCAACTCCTCGCAGCTCGACACCGACAAAGACGGCAAGGGCGACTCGTGTGACTCCGATCTCGACGGGGACGGGGTGGCGAACCCCACCGACAACTGCCGGGCGGTGAAGAACGCCGACCAGCGCGACACCGACGCCGACGGAAAGGGCGATGCCTGCGAGAGCGACGGCGACAACGACGGAGTGCTCAACGCGACCGACAACTGTCCGACGACGGTCAACCCCGACCAGGAAGATCTCGACGGCGACGCGAAGGGCGACCGCTGTGACCCGGATCTCGATGGGGACGCCGTCGCCAACGCGGCCGACAACTGCCCCCGGCTGGCCAACGCCACCCAGCTCGACGGCAACGGCGATGGGCTCGGCGACGCGTGCCAGCAGGACACCGACCTCGATGGCGTTCCCGATGTCACCGACAACTGTCCGTCGGTGCCCAACCCCGACCAGGCCGATTCGCCGATCCCCACTCCGAGGCAGAGCCCGATACCCAGCCCGACGCTCAGCCCGACGGCGGGTCCGAGCTCGTTCCCGTCAGCGGCGGCTGCAGCGCGGTGCCTGCCGGGACGAGCGCGGTCTGGCTGGCGTTCGCGGTCGCCCTGCTGCTTCGCCGGCGCACCCACCTCGCCTGAGGCGCAGCGCTGGTTGCGCCACGCGCAATGCCCCCAGCGGGGCTGACTCCGCATGTGACTTGCAATCCGAAACTCCATGCCGCTGTGCGATGCGCTCGTCCGCGCCATGCAAGCCGTCGATGCGTCGAGCTTTCGCCTCGGCGGAGACGGGCTGTGGCTGCTCACCGGGGCCGACCTGCGGCAGGCGGCCCGCGAGTACGACGCAGCCCTTGCGCTGCTGCCTCCGGGGCTGCGTGAGCGGGTGGTGGAAGAGCAGGAGGCCTTCGCGCTGGTCGCCCACCGCTGGCTGGCCCGCTACAACCACAGCCTCGAAGACCGGCTGCGCGGCTACCTCGCGATCGGCCGCGCACTCGGGTTCGAGTACCCCTGGCCGGTGGTCGCGGTGCTCGGGATCCTGCAGGTAAAGGGTGGGGTGCGCCGCAGCGAAGTGATCCGCCTCGCTGGTGCCGCGGTGCCCGCGCTGGGCGACGTCGGCGACTGGATGCAGGACATGTTTCGCCGCACCAACCGCGCGGTCTTCGCCGACTCGGTGCCGACTGCCCTGCTCGCGCTGCGGTGCTGTTCGCTGCGCTCGCGCGGAGACCCCGAGCTCGCCGAGGCGATGCTGAGCGGGCCGTTCCTGCCGGCGATGGACGTCGAGACCCGCAAGCTCGCCCGCGGCCTCTACGACGCGCTGGGGATTGCCTGCGGAGACGAACGGTTCCGCGCGCTGGCCGAGCTGACCGAGCGGCACTTCGAGCGCGAGCAGGCCGTGTTCACCGCCGGGATGGGCTCGGTGCGAAGCGGCATGGGGCCGGCGTGGTCGGCGCTGCGGCAGCGCTTCACCCGGCTCTCGTCGATCCTCGCGCCCACCGCCCACCGGGGGAAGTTCCGGTTCTCCCGCTACGCGTTGCCGAAGGACTTCGACGTGCGGGATCACCGGGCACGCGCCGAGCACTTCGGGCGGGCGTTCGTGGTCGCGATCACCACCAGCGTCGAGGCCTACGCGGTCGCAGTGCGCGAGGTGCAGCGCCGGTTCAGGGCCTCGCCCGAGGGGCCGCGGTTTGCCGAGGGCGCGGCGCACCTGCTCGCCTGGGAGCGGGTCAGCCGCGCCGAGTGCTGAAGGGTCGGGGAAATGCCGCGGCGAAAATGAGCCGGTAATTCGCCCCGGTTGTCACCCCGGTTGACAGCTGGAGGTGGGGACTGCGGCGCCGCCCGCCCGACACTTCATCACCCCTTCGCTCGCGAGGCTTCCGATGACCGCCCTCCTTCCTGGCTCCGCCCTTCGCCCCATCGACCGCCGCGCCCTGCCCACGCTGCTGGTTCCGGCTCAGCCGGCTCCCGGGGCAGTCGCCCTCGCGGGCCACGGGGCGGCGTCCGACTTCGCGCCTGCGGCCCGGGCCGCCTCGGCCCAGGCGCTCACTGCCGCTGCGCTTCCGGTGCCCGCCGCCGGCCTGCGCCGGGGCGCCCAGGGGGCGGAGGTGCTCAAGCTGCAGCGGGCCCTGCAGCCCGCCCCCGGCCGGGACCGCGGTCTCCGAGCCGGCCCACGACTACCGGCGGGTCACCTTCCGCGGGGTGCAGGTCGACGTCCGCACCCGGGACATGATCTCCCGGGCGGAGGCGAAGCTGAAGGCGATGGGCACTCCGATGCAGCTGCAGTTCTCCCAGGGCAGCTTCAGCAGCTCGGTCGCGGCGAGCGGCTCCACCCACGACGGGGGCGGCGCGCTCGACATCCGCACCCGCGGCCAGTCGAGCGCCACCGTCGACAAGATGGTGAAGGCGCTGCGGTCGGTGGGCTTCGCCGCCTGGAGCCGGGGCCGCGGCCACGACAACTTCGCGCCCCACATCCACGCGATCGCGATCGGCGATCGACGGATGTCGAGCGGCGCGCGCTGGCAGGTCGGGGAGTACTTCCGCGGCCACAGCGGGCTGACCGCGCAGGGGGCCGACGCCGATCGCTCGCTCGGGCACCCGTACCCGGCGTGGGCGGCGAAGTACCGCTGAGGGCCGCGGCAGGAAATCGCGCCAAGAGCCTGACGAACGAATCAGACGCTGGTACGCAGCCTCGGACTCCTTTCCGATGCCTGCCGCGTACCGCCTGGTTTTTTCCGATGACGCAGCGCCGGTCGGCGACGGGAACCGGGCTGGAAGAATGGTCCCCGGCGAGTACCAGGCGCTGCTGGTCGGGACCCAGATCGTCCCGCTGCCCCACCCGGACGAAGACCGCACCATTCGCCAGCACGGCGAGAGCTTTCTTTCCGCCAGCCTGAAGGGGAAGTACCTGCGGGTCACCCAGCGGGTCTGCATGCAGTGCGGCGCGTTGATCGACGCGCCGCAGATCTCGTTCGGCGCGCCCGGCTGCTTGCCGGCGCTGATTGCCGGCGTGGCGACCGGGCTGTACCTGGCGCTGAAGGCGCAGTGGGAGATCCTCGAGGCGGTCGAGGCGGCGTTCGGCGCGGTCTGCGGCGCGCTGCTGCTGTCGAGCGGGCTGGGTTTTGCCTACTCCAAGCTGGTGTGGCGGGCGCGGCAGCAATCGATCTCGCGCGACGCCTGCCCTTCGTGCGGCAGCAAGATCCAGCGCTCGATCAACTCGCTGGTGGGCCAGACGGTGCCGCTCAACGAGCAGACCCGCACCGTCACCGTCGAGCGGCGCGGCGCCCGCTCGTAAGCGGCGTCAGCGGGCTTCGAACGAGGCGATCACCCGATCCAGCCCGGCCTCGAACAGCTCGTCGAAGCGATCGGTGCCGAACCAGGGCATCACCTTGTTGAGCGCGCCCAGCTGGGCCGGAGGCGTCAGCGCGCCCTTCGGTGCTCCCCGCTTCACCATCTCGAACCCGGCCAGCTCGTCGAGGATCGCGCCGGTGCAGTAGTGGAGAACGCTCCGGTACAGCTCGACCGCCTTGCGCGGCGTCATCCCGCCCTCGAGCAGCATGGTGAAGATCCGATCGAGGAAGGCGAGCGCCCCCGGGGTGGCAAACCGGCGCATCGCGAACAGCAGGTACGCCTTCGGGTGCCGGCGGGCGATTGCCCGGTAGGCCCGCCCCATCTGCCGCGAGCGATCCTGCCAGCCGCCCTTGCCGGCCAGCGGCACCTCGAGCTCGAGCGCCAGCTTCTCGGCGACCGAGTCGAGCAGCGCCTCCTTCGACGGGAAGTGCTTGTAGAGCGCCATTCCTTCGACGCCGAGCACCGCTCCGAGCTTTCGGGTCGAGAGCGCGTCCAGCCCATGCGCGTCGATGTAGGCCAGCGCCGCGTCGGTGATCACCTGCGGGCTCAGCGGCCCTTCACGCTTCACCTTCGCCTTTCGCTTCACCGGGCCCATGAGTTCCTTCTCGCTAGAGGCGCACTTCGGTCTGGAGAATCGGTGGGATCTTCACCATCGAGATGCTCGCGTTGCGGCCCATGAAGCCGCGCGCCTCTTCGATCGCCTCCGACAGGGTGTCGGTGCGATCCCAACCGAGCAGCGCGGGCACGTGGTTGTTCTCGGCTCCGGCGCAGATGATCTTCCCGGCGTGCTGGCGGCCGTTCTCGCCCCAGTACCACATGTAGAAGGGGTGGGCGCCGTGGTAGCTGTTGCCCTTGCGGTAGAGGTGCACGTAGCTGGGGTTGCGCGCGAACTCCTCTTCGTACTTGTGCGAGAGGATCATCGCGTCGCGCGTCTCGGGAAGCAGCCGGTTGAAGAACTCGATGTACGGCGCGTGGTGCTCGGGGTCGAACTCATCGTAGGCCGGGTGGGTGATGATGATCACCCCGCCCTTCTTCAGCAGCGGCACCCCGCGGTTGAGGTTGTGCAGGTACCCACACGCCATCACCTGAACCAGCAGCGGGTTCAAGATCGAGTTGACGTTGTAGGGCGAGATGTACGGCATCCCGAAGATGACGATGTCGCTCTGGCCGTCGACCGGCACCGAGTACTGCTTCCACGACAGCTCGAGCGTCTTCTGGTGGGTCGGCTCGGTGGCGCCTGCGAACACCCCGATCACCTCGTAGGCCGCCGGGATGCTGTGGAACATCTTGCGCTTCATTGGCCGCGGCATCTTCGACAGCGCGTACTTGGTGGCGTGGAACTTCATCCGATCGAACTCGGTGAAGTCCTCTTCCTTCTTCATCAGCCAGTCGAGCTGCCCATCGAACGCACGGTTGTTGAGCACCGTCTCGATGTGGAAGACCTTCAGGTTCTTGTCGATCACCCGGCCGATTCGCTCGGTCGAGCGGTGGAGCGCCGAGGTGCCCGGCTCCATGTAGCTGCTGGTGTCGCGGATGGTCTGCGGGTTGTGGTGGGCGCGCAGCGAGGCGTAGTTGGTCAGCCCGGTGCCGACCGACTTGTGGCCGCCGTCCATCGGGACGAGGTTGATGTTGACGTAGATCAGCAGGTCGCTGTCGGCGGCCCGCTTGTTGATCGCCACCACCTCGTTCTGGGCGGTGCGCTCCATCTCGACGATCCCGTCGGGATCCTCGGCGTCGTGGTTGTAGAAACGATCCGGGTGGAACTCGTTGAAGATGGCGTCGCCCACGCAGCGCTTGAGCTCGCCGTCGGTCATCCGCCGGTGGAGCGCGTTGGCGATGATGATGTGGACGTCGTCGACCCCCGAGTCGGCCAGCAGCTCGAGCACGATCTCGAGCACCTTCTGCCGCACGTCGGGGGTGCGCATCGGGGGCAGCGGCAGCGAGATGTCGTCGAGCGCGATGGTGACCTTCATCCCCGGAGTGAGCAGCGCGTGCAGCGGCTCCATCTCTTCCGGGTGGTTGATCGCGTAGCGGATCGCCGCCTTCAGGTTGGGCACCGGCTCCAGCGGCGGGCGGGGGTAGATGATCCGGGTGCCGACCGGCACGTCCTCGAGCAGGAAGTCCTCGCCGTAGAAGAGCACCCGGGGGGGCGAGCTCTTCTCCTGGATGACGATGTGCGATTCCTCGTCGTAAAGCTTCTTCAGCGTCTTCAGCGGGCGCATTTTGAGAGGGTTCCTTGAAGGTCAGCGCAGGTCGAGAATCGGCCAGTTGTAGCTGCGGGCCAGCGCGCGCAGGCGCAGGTCCGGGTTGACCGCGGTGGGACGGCCGACGGCGGTGAGCATCGCGTAGTCGCTCGCGCTGTCGGTGTAGGCGTGGCTCTTGTTGGCGGCGAGGTTGTGGCGCTCGCAGTAGTCGCGAATCACGTTGGCCTTGTTGGCGCCCTCGATGATCGGCGGGATCACCTTGCCGGTGGCGACGCCGCCGACGAACTGCATCTTGTTGGCGATCACGTCGTCGGCGCCGAGGAAGCGGGCCAGCGGCGCCATCGTGAAGTCGAGCGCGCCGGTGATGAAGACGATCCGGCAGTTGGCGCGGCGGGCCTCGTCGATCAGGTCCTTCGCCCGGGGGAAGATCGCCGGCTTGATCACGTCCTGGAACAGATCGTCGGCCAGCGCGTAGAGCCGGTCTTCCGAGAAGCCGGCGTAGCGGCGGTAGAAGAACTCGTTGAAGGTCTTGCGGTCGACCACGTTGAGCGCGGCGAAGATCGGGATCGAGGCAATGGTGTTCAGGGTCCGGCCGAGGATCCCCGTCACGCTGCCTTCGTTCATCGCGTAGTAGCCAAACGCGTGGACGACGTTGGTGGAGATGAGGGTGCCGTCCACGTCGTAGAACGCGGCCTTGCCCTGGGCTGAAGAATGCGGATGCACGGGCGCGGGATACCACAGGAACCGCCGGATCAACGCCTCGCTTCGCCCCCGCTGTCAGCGCCTTGTCAGGGGGTGCAACGGTCCTTGAACACCGAGGTGCTCAGAAACTGCTTCAGCA
>JAGSPQ010000483.1 GCA_018262385.1 Myxococcaceae bacterium
ACGCGAAAAGAACAAACCGGGCGGACCACTCAAGGCGACGACGGGCATGAGCGGGCACGGTGCAAAGCACCCGCCAGCTCACCTCCCAGCGCTTTCCCAGCACTTACGATCCGGCCAGCACGGCCGAAGCGCTCGAAGCGCACCGGCGACTGGCACTTCGATGCCGCGCGGGTGACGCGGCTACTGCTTCACGTCGAACTGGTAGTTCTTCCCGTAGTTGCTGTCCCACGCCTCGCCCGGGTGATCGGCGCCCTTGAACTGGCGGAACCAGACACTGACCCCGGTGCTGCCGGGAGGAACGTCGACGGCGATCGGCACCGACTGCGGGCGCGGGTCGAGGTGGCCACCGTTCGAGCTGCTGAACGCCACCGCAGGCGCCTCGACGCGCTTGCCGCTGGGCTGAAACTCGATGAAGGCGGTGACGCCCCAGGCGGGGACGCTGCCCCGGTTCTCCTGCACCGGCGAGCGATCGGCCGCGTACTCGACCACCAGCTTCCCACCCGCGCGAATGTCGGGAGAGTTGGGCCGGCCGGTGTTGCCGAAGGTCATCCGCGCCGCGCCGGTCAGCTCGGCCTGCGAGGGAATCTTCACCGGCACAAACCCATGCTTCGGATCCAGCGCCTGGAGATTGGACGGAGTGACGCCATAGAGATCGGTCACCCGGCTCGGCAGCGCAGTGCCCTCGCTCGGCTTCAGCTTCTCGAGCGCCTGACGGTCAACGATGCCGGGCTGAAAGGTGTTGCGGATCTTCGCGTCGACCGTCGGCGCACCCTTGGCCCGCGCGGCCTCCGCGGCCTTTCCGGCCTCCTCGATCTGCGGATTGGACAGGCGCGGCGGCGGGCGATTGATGACTTTCGGCATGGTCGGCTCCGGGGTTGCGCGGAGAATCCACCTGCGGGCAGACGGGATCAAGCGAACACCGGCTCTCCGGTGACGCGGCCCCCTCGAGCTGGCGTTACCAAAGTGGCGCCCGCGACACGGGGCCCGAGCCGGGCCCTGCCGCGTGGAGCTGCTCCATCGAGGAGAAATGCGATGCGGCACCGGACTTGCTGAGGGCGCCCGGCATGAAACCCTCACTTGGATTCCTGCCGGTGTGCCTGATCGCGGTCGTGCTCGGCGCTGGCTGCCTCACTCCGGTGTGCGATCCAACCCGGGAGCAATGCGGTGGGGCCGACAGCGGCGTCGGTGGCGGTGGCGGCAGCGCCGGTGGCGGAGCTGCCGGTGGCGGAGCTGCCGGCGGGGAGGGCGGCGGCAGCGCCGGCGGTGAGGGCGGCGGCGCCGGCGGTGCGGGCGGTGGCGGTGGCACCGGAGGCGGCACGGCAACCTGCGCTCCCGCCTGCACCGGCGGCACCTTCTGCGACGCCGCGACGACCACCTGCGTGAGCTGCACTGCAACCCAGGGCTGCTCCGGGACGACGCCGATCTGCGACCTCTCGGCACCGGGCGGGCAGTGCGTCGGCTGCCTGTCGAACGCGTCCTGCAGCGGGACGACTCCCCTCTGCGATCCGCTCAGCCGTAAGTGCGTGGGCTGCCTGGTCGAGGGCGACTGCCAGAACCCGACTCCGCTGTGCAGCGCCGCGAAGACCTGCGTGGGCTGCACCAGCGCCACCGGGTGCGGCGCCGGAAAGAACTGCAGCCCCAGCGGCGCCTGTGAGGCGACTCCCGAGACCTGCGTCACCCCGCAGACGCTCCCCCTGCCGGCCCTCGGAGCGACCACCACCTTCGACGTCGACACCGCGCTGGCCACCGACGACACCCAGGGCAGCTGCAACGCCACCGGAGGCGGAGAGCTCGTCTACCGACTGGCGATCCCCGCGGCGACCTCGCTCACCCTCACCGCCTCGCGGCCTCCCGGCAGCCTCGCCAACCCGGTGCTGTACGTGCGCGCCGCGCCCTGCTCCACCGCCGCCGAGCTCGCCTGCTCCAACGCGCCCTCGCCCACCGCGACCGAGACGATCTCGATTTCGAACCAGCCGGCCGGCGACTACTTCCTCTTCGTCGAGGGCGTCGGCGCCAACGTCGGGCTCACCCGCCTGACGATGACCGTCTCGCTGCCGAACGACAGCTGCGCCGGAGCCAAGGCCCTCTCGTTCGTCGGCACGATCGCCACCACCACCGGCGACACCACGCTGGCCTCCAACAGCAACACCCCCAACGACGTCTCGCCGACCTGCTCGCCCAGCGGCAGCGACTCCGGCAAGGACCTCGTCTACACCTACACCCTGAGCGCGGCGCAGGACGTGTCGATCACCGCCACCGCCACCGGCGCCAGCCCCAGCTACAAGCCGGTGGTCTACGTGCGGAAGCCCGGCGCGTGCTCGAGCTCCGCGGTGCCCGACGAAGTGGGCTGTGACTCCAGCGGCACCGAGCCCCAGGGGACGCCCGCCCGGCTCCAGCTGCGCAACCAGCCGCCCGGCGTCTACTTCCTCTACGTCGACAGCGCGCAGGACACCAAGGGCACCTTCGCCCTCGACGTGGTCCTCTCGCCTGCGACGCTGCCGCCCTCCAACGATGGCTGCCCCGGAGCGCACGCCCTGAACTTCACCGGAGGCATCGCGGCCGCTTCGGGCGACACCACCCAGGCCACCAACAGCAACGCCGCCAATGATCCGACCCCCTCCTGCTCGCCCTCAGCCCAGTCGAGCGGGAAGGACGTCGTCTACACGTACATCCTCACCACCGCGCAGGACGTCGAGCTCACCGCCACCCCGAAGAGCACCAGCCCGGACTTCTCGCCGGTGATCTACGTCCGCAAGACCAACGCCTGCGCCAGCAGCCTCGCCGGCGACGAGCTCGGGTGCGACTCCACCGCCTCGACTTCTTCCGGTACCGCGGCGCACCTGGTGTTCCTCAACCAGCAGCCGGGCACCTACTCGGTCTTCGTCGACGGCGCCCTCGACACGGTCGGCGGCTTCAACCTCGACGTCGGGCTGAGCGCGCCGACCCTGCCTCCGTCGAACGACAGCTGCAGCGCGCCGATCATCCTCACCGTGGGCGGAGCGGCCCGGATGGGGAACAACACCCAGGCGGCGAACGACTACTCGAGCACCTCGACCCCTCCCTACAGCACCGCCTGCAACAACTTCGGGTACGGCGGCAGCGACCTCGTCTACCAGTTCACCGCCACCACCACCGGCACGGTGCAGGCGACCGTCACTCCCGGGGCCGGCTTCGACCCCGCGCTCCTGCTGCTGACCGGCAGCTGCTCCCCCGCCGCCTGCCTGAGCGCAGTCGACACCGGCTTCACCGCGGACCCCGAGACGCTGAGCATCTCGGCGGTGGCCGGGCAGACCTACTTCCTGGTGGTCGACAACTACAGCTCGAGCGCCTCGTCCGGGAAGGGGACGTTCACCATCCAGGTGCAGTGAGCGCAGCGCGCGGGGGGTGATTCGAGAGGGAAGCCCACGGCGAAACCGCGGGGGACGCTATGCTCGGACGGGTGGAGTCCCCCGTCGTCGCCATGCTTGGGAAGTACCAGCTGATCCGCAAGCTCGCGACCGGCGGAATGGCCGAGGTGTACCTGGCGAAGGTGGCGGGCCCGGGCGGCTTCGAGAAGACGCTGGTGCTCAAGCGGGTCCTGCCGCACCTGGCGGAAGACGAGAACTTCCTGAAGATGTTTCTGTCGGAAGCCAAGCTCGCCGCCCAGCTCAGCCACCCGAACGTGGTCTCGATCTTCGACTTCGGCCAGGAGGGCGAGACCTGGTTCCTGGTGATGGAGTTCATCGACGGGCCGAACCTGCGCTCGCTCTACCGCCGCGCGTTCGAGCTGGGCCAGCCGCCCGCCTTCAACCTCGCGGCGAAGATCATCAGCGCGGCGTGCGAAGGGCTGGCCTACGCCCACGAGTTCGTCGATCCCGAGACGGGCGTGCCGCTCGAGCTGGTCCACCGCGACATCAGCCCCGACAACATCCTGCTCGGGCGAAACGGCGGCGTGAAGGTGGTGGACTTCGGGATCGCCAAGGCCGCGAACCAGACCCACCACACCAAGACCGGCACCATCAAAGGGAAGTTCTCGTACATGCCGCCCGAGCAGCTGCGCGGCCAGCAGCTCGATCGAAGGTCAGACGTGTTCGCGCTGGGCATCGTGCTCTACGAGCTGATCTGCGGCGGGAAGCCGTTCGACACCAGCACCGACGCGACGATCATGCAGGGAATCCTGTTCGAGCCGTTTCGGCCGGCGAGCGACCGGCGCCCCGACACCCCCGCCGAGCTGCAGCGGATCCTCGATCGCGCGCTCGCGAAGGACCGCGAGGCCCGCTACGCCGACTGCCGCGAGCTGCAGGCGGATCTCGACGAGTTCATCGTCAGCCAGGGCGCTTCGGTCGGGCAGCACCAGCTCGCGCAGCTCGTCGCGCGCCTGGCCAACCCCGATGCGCCCGCGCTGGCCACCCCTTCCCCCCGGCCCTCGCAGCCCAACCTGCCGCGCGCTCCG